>JBBSGN010000159.1:0-6467 GCA_038254085.1 Chloroflexia bacterium
ACTGGCTACTACATCTAGCGCCCGGCGAGCAGGGGAGAGGCTCCGTGCCCGAAAACGACGTCATAGCCGAGATAAAGCAGCGGCTCGACATCGAGAGTGTCGTGGGCGAGACGGTGCGCCTGAGCCGGGCGGGGCGCAACCTTAAGGGGCTGTGCCCGTTCCATGCCGAGAAGACCCCTTCGTTCGTAGTTTATCCCAGCGACGGCTCGTACCACTGCTTCGGGTGCGGCGAGAACGGCGATATATTCGGCTTCGTTATGAAGACCGACGGTTTGGATTTCCGGGGGGCGCTGGAGAAGCTGGCGCACAAGGCGGGGGTCGAGCTAAAGCCGCGCAACGAGCAGGCCGCCGCCGAGGACCGCACCAAAGAGCGGTTAAAAGAGGCGTGCGCCGCCGCAGCCGCCTATTACCAGCATCTGTTCCGCAACCACCCCGCCGCAGGGCAGGCGCGCGCCTACGCCGAGAAGCGCGGGCTGACGGCGTCCACGATAGAGACCTTCCAGATAGGGTTCGCGCCCGACTCGTGGGACGCGCTGGGGAATCATTTGTTGCAGAGAGGGTACACGGCGCAGGAGCTAGTGGACGCCGGGCTGGTGGCCGAGCGGGACGAGGGGGGGCACTACGACCGCTTCCGCAACCGGCTGCTCTTCCCGATACGCGACCACAAGGGGGCGACGGTGGGGTTCGGGGCGCGGGCGCTCGGCGAGGGGCAAACGCCGAAGTACCTCAACTCGCCGCAGTCGGCGATATTCGACAAGAGCGCGGTCCTGTACGGGTTTGACCTGGCGCGGCCCCACATACAGAGGGCGGGGCAGGTGGTGATTGTCGAGGGGTACATGGACGTGGTGGTGGCGCACCAGGCGGGGCAGAGCAACGTGGTCGGCACGATTGGCACGGCGCTCACCGACCGGCACGCCGAGCTGCTGAAGCGTATCGCCAAGCGGATTATTCTGTGCCTGGACCCCGATACGGCGGGCGACATGGCGGCGCTGAAGGGGTCGGAGGTGCTGCAAGAGCACGCCGAGAAGATCGCCATACCAATCAGGGGCGAGCGCGGGATGATGGGCGTGGAGCGGCGGTCGGAGCTTGAGATACGCATCATGCAGCTTCCACGCGGCAAAGACCCGGACGAATTGCTGCTGGAGCCGGGCGGACCTGAGCAGTGGAACGAGCTAAGAGAAGACGCGCTGCCGTTGGTGGACCACGTTATCGGCGTGGTGGCGTCCAAGTACGACCTGACGAGCGCGCGGGGGAAGAGCGATGCGGCGCAGGAAGTGGCCCTCTTTATACGCGAGCTAGGCGACCCGGTGCAGCGCGCCCACTACGAGCAGCGCGTGGCGGCGGTGATGCGGGTCCCCGTAGAAGCCGTACAGCAGGCGGTTGGGCGAAGCAGAGGCCAGGGGTCAGCAGGTAGGGGTCGAGGGTCGAGGGCTGACCAGAGGCAGGTAACTCAAAACTCAGAGATCAAAACTCAAAACTCGGATTTGCCTGACCAGGTAGACAACGCGACCGCGCCCGAGGACCATTTGTTGAGCATGGTAATCAAGTACCCGCAGGTGACGTGGATGGCGGGCGCGCCTATGCCGGAGGACTTTACCAGGCTGGAGAACCGCATTATTTACGAGGCGGTAGCTCGGGCGGCTGCGACCGGCAGCAAAGCGGGGATGACGGGAGAGGCCATTATCGGCGCGGCGATTGAGGCGTTGGAACCGGCGTTGATGCCGCACTTTGAGAGGATAGCCTCGCGCAAGGAGCCGGAGCTTATCAGGTTCGTGCTGCCCTACGAGTTGGAGGGAAGGCTGAAGAGATTGAGGCAGCACAACGACCGGATGTGGCTGCAACAGTGCCAGCTAATGATGCAAGAAGCGCAGGAGACGGGCGACTCGGAGACGATAGACAAGCTGCTGCCTATGTGGAGCAGTTCGCTTGGCCGCTTCCGGTATTATGCCCCGAAACCAAGCACCGTGTTCAAGGACAGCCGGGATTAATTATGAACGACGACCGACGACCGACGACCGATAAAGCTGATAGCGCATTCATAATTCCCCGAAGGGGAAAGGGGGGTGAGACTACGGCATAAAACGTATTGATTAATTCTCGCGGGGTGGGCATAATAGGGGAGTTCCGGTGTGTTTTGTGATGCCCGGTATCTTTCCATACTTTCCATAGCTATCTGTTAGGAGCGCCTCTATGCCAGTACCGAAGTTGACTTTGTTGGTTTCGGGTTCTCGGTTGTTGCAAACATCGCACGAGAATAAGAGTTTGCAGGAGATTGTCGAGAGTTTTGAGGATGACGGAGACGGAGAGGAAGGGACAGAGATGGTACAAGCTCATTTAGTGGACGACCTGCCGGGGCATCACCGGCAGCGACCGGACGGCAACCGGCGAGCGAACCTTACCATGTTGCAGCTTGACGATGTATGCGCCGACCTGCTACGCATGGGGGTGATGCCGGTGGACGAGCATTCGGGTATGGCCGGTAGACCCGACGACTTGCATGACGACGCCGCCGAGATCGAGCACAACGACAACCAGATCGAGATAGCCCTCGATATGGACGGGGTCAGCACCGACGACCCGGTGCGGATGTATCTGCGCGAGATAGGGCGGGTGTCGCTGCTCACGGCGGACCACGAGGTGTCGCTTGCCAAGCGCATGGAGAAGGGCGAGTGCCTGGGCGGGGTGCTGGCGGAGTTGGAGTACAGGTACGGGTTCATGCCACCGGCCGAGGTTATCTGCCTGGAGTTGTACGAGGGTGTGGTGAACAACTGGTCGCTACTCGAAGAGGTCTATTTCGCGCAGTATAACGAGCGGCCACCCACGTCGCGTCACAAGCTGATGACGGCGATATTCCCGGCAGATAACATTGACCCGGCGATACTGCGCAAGCTGGCGGTGCGCGAGGCCAGCACGCCCGAAAAGGTGACTGACAGCATACGCGAGACGCTACTCACGGCGCTGATGTTGCCGGAGGCGTTACAGAGCGCGCTTGACGAGGGGGAGTGGCCGGACGACGAGGAGCTTGCCATTATCCTGCTGGGGTGCGAGGACCAGTTGGAGAACCACTGGCAGGCGATCATAGACGATGCGTGCGTGGCGCGGCGGCACCTGGTGGAGGCGAATCTGCGGCTGGTGGTGAGCGTCGCCAAGAAGTACGCGGGGCGCGGGATGAACCTGCTCGACCTGATACAAGAGGGCAATATTGGGTTGCTGAAGGCGGTGGAGAAGTTCAGGTATAGCAAGGGGTTCAAGTTCTCGACGTATGCGACCTGGTGGATACGGCAGGCGATCACGCGGGCGATTGCCGACCAGGCCCGCACGATACGCATCCCGGTGCATATGGTAGAGACGATCAACCGGGTGCTGAAGACCTCACGGCGACTGATGCAGGAGTTGAGCCGCGAGCCGACGCCGGAGGAGCTGGGCGAGGCGGTGGGGATGCCCGCCGACCGGGTGCGCGAGATACTGAAGATCAGCCAGGACCCGATCTCGCTGGAGACGCCGATTGGCGAGGAAGAGGACAGCCATCTGGGTGACTTCATTGAGGACGTGAAGGCCATCGCCCCGTCGGACGCGGCCTCGCACCGCCTGTTGAAGGAGCAGATAGGCTCGGTGCTGGGGTCGCTGACTAAGCGCGAGCGGCGGGTGTTGCAGCTAAGGTTCGGGCTTGAAGATGGCCGTAGCCGCACACTCGAGGAGGTAGGCCGCGAGTTCGGGGTGACGCGCGAGCGGATACGGCAAATTGAGACGAAGGCGCTGAGGAAGCTGCGCCACCCTTCGCGGTCGAAGAAGCTGAAAGATTATATGGAGTAGAGGATAACACAATACAAAAAGACAACCGCTACGAACGGTTGTCTTTTTGTATTAGAGATGATCGAAGGGCAGTTTCTCCCCGGCCTCTATCACGATTTTGAGGTGGTTTTGTGATGGAGGGTAGGGGCAGTTGTAGCGGGGAGAGTAGGCGCAGGAGGGGTTGTAGGCGGTGTTGAAGTCGAGGGTGTATGCATCGCTGCTCTCCTGGCGGGGGATGTCAAGGTAGCGGCCTGCGGGGTAGGTCTGTTTGCCGGAGGTGGCGTCGCGGAAGGGGACGAAGAGGTAGTCGTAGTCGGGGTTTTCGGGGACCATGCGGTAGGCGGTCAGGGTGTGTTGTTGGCCGTCCAAGTGGAAGGCGAACGTGCCATATACGTCGAAGTCGCGCAGGTCGCCTATGGAGGTTTCGAGTTGGACTCGGCTGCCGGCGCCTGGGGCCTCTCGGTCCAGGATGGCGGGGATGCGCCAGCGTTCGTCGGGCGGGTAGTATTTGGGGCCGTCGAAGCGTTCGGGGATGGGCGAGCCGCGCCAATTGAAGGCGGTCAGGTAGTAGTCTGCGGCCTCCTGGCGAGATTCTTGGAGGTCATGGAGCCAGGCTTCTTTATCGAAAGTCTTCTCTTCCATCTGCTTATCTCTCCCATCTGCTTATCTTCTTTCCGCGCGCGTTGTCTAGTAGGGGCAGGTCTTGTGCCTGCCCTGCTGGTTAGCCGATAAGATCGAGGATAGGCAACAGGGCAGGCACAAGACCTGCCCCTACGGTCTGCGGTTAGGGTGCGACCTCCGCACCCATATAGCGGGCGATGTAAGTCAGGGCTTCGCCTGATGCGGCTTCGACTTTGAGGGTGGCTTCGGGGTCGGCGCGGGTGGGGCCGAGGTTGAGGATATAGAGGGGTTTGCCAGCCTCGCGTGCAGCGCGCGCCAGCCTGTAGCCGGACCAGACGGTTAGGGAAGAGCCTATTACGAGCAGGGCGTCGGCCTCGTTGACTACCTCCAGAGCCTTACGGGTGACTTCGGGGGGGACAGGCTCGCCGAAGAAGACGACGGTGGGCTTGACCAGGCCGCCGCACTGGGGGCAGAGTGGGACTTGCACGCCTTCGGCGTCGCCGATTTCGCCGGCGGGGAGGCGCAGGTGGCGGTTCTCCCATTCGAGGCGGGCCTGGGTGTCGGCGCGGGGTTCGCGATAGCCGCAGGAGATGCAATGAACGGTGCTATTTTCACCATGCAGTTCGATGAGGTTGCTATGCCCGGCCAGGGTGTGCAGCCTGTCCACGTTCTGGGTGACTAGGTGGTGGAGTTTGCCTGCCTGCTCCATGCTGGCGAGAGCGCGGTGACCCGCGTTGGGCCGGGCGTTGCGGAAGCTCGTGTAACCGTTGAGGCTGCGCGCCCAGTAGCGGCGGCGCACGGCGGGGTTGCGCAGGAAGTCGGCATAGTAAATGGGCGTATGGCGGGACCAGACGCCGTTGGGGCTACGGTAGTCTGGGATGCCCGATTCGGTGCTGATGCCCGCGCCGGTGAGGACGACCAGACGGTGGGCGCGGGCGAGCGCTTCGGCCAGCGGTGCGATTTCTATCGTAGTGGCCGCCGTTTCTTGTTGGTTGCTCATAATTCCCCTTCTGCCCGGTCAATGGGCGATCTTCTTTATTATAGCATTGCGGCTGCAAGTGGGAATGGCACTTATGCAAAGACCCCACCCGAACAGGGGTTTTCCGTCAAGACAAAAAGAAACAGCAAAACCGCTGGCGGCGATTTTGCTGTTTCTTTTTGTCTTGACTTACTTCTTTATCCACTAGGGAGAGGTCCGTGATTGGACCTCTCCCTGTGAGTGTGGGTTAGGAGTGAGAGCGTCTACGTATGTAGAGGCCCGTTGCTAGTCCTGATGCGGAGACAGCCAGGAGGGCTGCCAGGAGGGCGAGTGTGTCGTCGTTGGTGTGGCCCGTCTGCGGTAGGACTTGCGGCGGCGATTGTGGGGCGGGGCCTGTCTCAGGCAGCGTCTGTGAGGCTGGGGTAGGTGTGGAGACGGCAGGCAAGACCTGGCTTACCGGCGTGCCGGTGGGAGACGGTGCGGCGAACGGCGCGCCCACTGTGGAGGTAGCGGTGGCGAGCGCAAGAGCAGTCGTTGTGGTGGTGGCTGTTGGGCCGCCCGGTGTATTGGTGGCAGCAGGCACAGACGTATTGGTAGCGGATACAGGTGTGTTGGTAGCCTCACCCGGTGTATTGGTTGCGGCGGGGGGTACGGGTGTGTTGGTAGGGCCGCCAGGCGTATTAGTGGGGGGTATGGGTGTATTAGTAGGTCCACCTGGTGTGTTCGTCGCAGGTACAGACGTATGAGTTGGAGCAAGTGGGGTATTGGTTGGCACGACCTCAGTATTGGTGGGTGTATTCGTCGGTGTGTGGGTTGGCACGATCTCAGTGCGGGTTGGCGTATTTGTGGCTGTGTGGGTTGGCACTACCTCAGTATTGGTGGGGGTCTCAGTAGGCGTGTTGGTCGGAGTCTCGGTTGGGGTCTCAGTAGGTGTATCAGTAGGCGTGTTGGTGGGGGTCTCAGTAGGCGTGTTGGTCGGAGTCTCGGTTGGGGTCTCAGTAGGTGTATCAGTAGGCGTGTTGGTCGGAGTCTCAGTAGGCGTGTTGGTCGGAGTCTCGGTTGGGGTGTTTGTGGG
>JBBSGN010000160.1:0-6454 GCA_038254085.1 Chloroflexia bacterium
CTACCCCCCCCAAAAAAAAAAATACGGCAAAAAAAACACCCCCCCCTTGAGCCCCCCCCCGCCCCCAACTCTGGTGGCTATTTATGATTCTAGTTCTCGCTTTGCTTTGCACAGGCTGTAAACGGTATTATTAACCTGCTGAGCGTAACCCTGTGCGTAGGATTGTATAGTTGTATATAAGAGAACGAGTTAAATACAAGAAGAGAGAGAATATTATGTCTATACACAAAATGCGCGGGCTATTGGCTTTGACGTTGTTAGTGCTTGCTCTGCCTGCGTTTGGTGCTTGGCCTACCCAGGCAGACACCGGCTCGCGCACTTTCCCGGAGACCGGCAAGACGGTGCAAGGCAAGTTTTTGACTTACTGGGAGAATCACGGCGGCCTGCCTCAGCAGGGCTATCCTATATCGAACGAAGTGCAGGAGAAAAGCGACACCAACGGCAAGACCTACACCGTGCAGTATTTCGAGCGGGCAGTATTCGAGGCACATCCTGAAAACCCTGCCCCCAACGACGTGCTGTTGTCGCTGCTGGGCAACTTCCTGTATAAGCAGAAGTATCCTAACCGTGCGCCTAGTCAAACCGCTAATGCCAGCCCAGGCTCGGTGCTGTTCAAAGAGACGGGGCATCGCGTGGGTGGTAAGTTCCTGGCGTACTGGCAGCAGCACGGCGGGTTGGCCCAACAGGGCTACCCTATTTCCGAGGAGTTCCGCGAGACCAGCCAGCTAAACGGTAAGACCTACATAGTGCAGTACTTCGAGCGGGCAGTATTCGAAGCGCACCCTGAGAACCAACCGCCCTTTGATGTGCTTCTCAGCCAGCTAGGCAAGTTCCGCTATGGCGCTAAGTACGCCTCGACTTCGGCCTCTGAGGTGTTCGTGGACATAGTGGACTTCCAGTTCAAGCCCGCCTCGATCACCGTGCCAGTAGGTGCCAAAGTAACCTGGCGCGAAGTGGGGCCAACTGAGCATAACACGGTAAGCAAGACCGGACTGTGGGAGTCGCCCATCATGGACCCGGGCCAGAAGTTCAGCTATACCTTCACCAAGCCGGGCATGTACAACTACTGGTGTACGCTCCACCCCGATATGATGGCTATAGTCATCGTGAAGTAAGCACAAGAGGACAATAAAAATGCCCACCGATAGTGGGCATTTTTATTGTCCTCTTGTAAATCTGGTGCGAAGCTTATGCCTTGCGGTGAGCGAGCTTGAGGCCAACGCCTGTGATGCCGAGGGCTATTACGGCCAGAGCAGCCAGGGTGATCGGGAAATCGCCGTTGCCGGTGCCGGGCATCGAACCTGCGCCCATCGCAGCGCCACCCTTTTCATTACCGGCCATCATCGCTGCGTGGATGTCGCCGCAGGAGACATAGGTCTTTATGTCGGTGGCCGACTTGTGGACATTGACCGCATAGGTGCCGTTCTCGAGGTCGGCCATACTGGTCATAACGGTGGTGTCGGACGAGCCATTGACCGCGTTGTTGAGCGGGTACAAAGGCTTGGGATCGAGGTTGGCGCAGGTGCCCTTGTGAATATGCGCAGGCTGCGCGTCCGCCGGGGCATTCTTCAGGTTGAAAACCACCTTGATGTCGTTATCGCCTACCTTAGTAATTGTGGCCGTGCCGTCTTCGCCGGAGCCGTTCTGTGCGTTCATCTGCACAGTGACGGTATCGCCTGCCGCAAACGTCATGCTTGCCGACAGGGCCATCAGCGCGAGGGCTGCCAGTACCAGTACCGCGATCTTTTTCATTATTCGAGTTCCTCCCTATATGATTATGGTAAAAGTTCCAATAGTGAACAGCCCCTATTGCTGCTCAATCATCTTACGTATCATACAGGCGAATAGATTAACTGGTGTATGCTAATTATTACGAAATTGTTAACCAATGCAATCTAGGGGCGAGAAGGGAGGGTAAGAGACGAGAGGCGAGAGGCGAGAGGGGCGTTATTTAACACGCCCTTCTCGCCTCTTACTTAGCTCCGTCGGCGATATGCCACCAGGCAGAGCGTGCCGGTGGATAGCAACAAGAGTGCGGCAGCGAGGATACCTGACACAACGACCGCTTACGGTATGCTATAGCCGGTGTGCGGCATACCAGGCGCCCCTCCCGCGGCCACAGTCAGTGTGCCGACCATCCCCTGGAACCTGTACGAGCCGACATCGCACCAAAAGCTGTAGTCGCCTGGCTCGGTGGGCGCCGTCAAGATCATGTAACCTTCCTGCCCGGCACGCAGCACACCTTTTACGCCCGTTACGCCCGTTGGTAGCTTGATATAGAAGTTATGGGGTATGTCCGTTGGCTCCTGGTTCTCCAGCTTTATCGCCAGCTTCTGGCCGGGTTTGGCCGTGAGATGATCAGGGTAGAAGTGGATGTCATGGGCGTACACCTCGACTTCGGTGGCACCTGGCGGAGCCTCCTTGGCAGGCTCAACCAGCGCCGAATCGGGTATGTCACCGCTCGGCACTGGCGTGGGTTGCGCCGTTACTATGTTAGTCGCGCCTTGCCCTGACTGCGGCAGGGCGAACGCTATGAGGGCGTCGCCCGGCGGGGAGTTCTGGCCGGAGCGTACCTGGGTGTTCCCGCCGAAGGCCATGACCACGTACTCGATGCCGTTGGCGACGTAGACCGCAGGTGCGCCATTGGCGCCTCCGACGTTCTTCTCGCCGCTCTGGTAAACCCACAGGTCGTTGCCGGTTTTGGCGTCGAGCGCGTGGAATTTGCCGTTGCTTTCGCCGAAGAAGACCAGGTCCCCCGCCACAGTAACGCCCGACGCCACCCGCTCAGGCACCTTCATTTGCCAGGCCAGCTTGCCCGTCGTCGTGTCGAGAGCGTCAAACAGGCCATAATGATCGGTAGCCGCATAGCTCGGGTTGTCGGTGAGGGTTGAGCCGAGGGTGGTCTCGCTGTCGGGGATCGCGTGGTATGCCCAGGGTTCATACCCGCCAGCCGGGATGTAGGAGTATTTGGTGCGCGGGCTGTAGGCGCTAGGCGCCCATTCCGGCCCCGACTCGGCTCCCGGTTGCATCACCAACGGTTTCTCTCGCGGAGGGGTCCACATGGGCGCGGACTGCTCGCCTGGGCCTGTCTTCTCGACCTTCTGCGGGATTAGCGGCTCGGTAGCCGGTTGCGGCTGGGTAGCGGAAGCGTTTTGCCAGGCTGGGTCGGTCGGCACCGGCACTTCCTTGACATCGTAGAGCGGCTTACCGTCGCGCCGGTCCAGGATAAAGTAATAGCCGTTCTTGTTGGCGTGGGCTATGGCAGGCGTCTGCTTGCCGTCCTTCTCTAGTGTGAACAACACCACAGGCTCTGGGCCGTCATAGTCCCACAGGTCGTGATGAACCTCCTGGAAGTGCCATTTATACTGTCCGGTGTTGAGGTCAACCGCCACCACCGAGGCCGCATATAGATTGTTTCCGCTCCGTTTCGACCCGTTTTCATCGGGGCCTGCGTTGCCTGTGCTAAAGTAGACGAGGCCGAGAGCTTGGTCTATTGCGGGAGTGGACCAAACGGTGGCGACCCCGGTCTTCTAGGAGTCGCCCGCCCAGGTATCGTTGCTGGTCTCGCCCGGTCCAGGCACCGTGTTGAAACGCCACAACATCTTGCCGGTATCGGCGTCATAAGCGGAGATGTGGCCGCGCACCTCGAACTCGCCTCCCGATGCCCCGATCAGCACCTTGCCATCCACGTACTGAGGGGCCATTGTTTCGGTCCACCGCTCCTGCCAGGGATCAACGGCTACCTTCCATACTACCTGGCCGGTGTTGGCATCCAGGGCCACCAGATTGGCGTCTAGTTGGCCGACGAACACCTTGCCTTTGCCAACCCGCCACACCACGATTTGTCTGCCCACAGCAGACAGCGAGGTCGTGCAGAGCAGGCATGTTCGGGTTGTAGGTCCATTTAAGTGCGCCGGTAGCCGCATCCACCGCATAGACGTGGTCGTGCGGAGACGATACGTAGAGCGTACCGTCCACTATTATGGGCTGTGACTCGAAAGAAGTTTTCGCGTTGCCGATGCCGATATGCAATATCCAGGCGGGTTGAAGTTGCGCGACGTTGCCTGGGGTAATCTGATCGAGGTCAACATAGCGCATATTGCTCAGGTCGTTGCCATAGTAGGGCCAATCGCGGTTAGGGACCTGTTGGGCAGGTTGGGCCAAAGCGGACATAAACGGCAGTAGACTGAGCGGCAAGCAGACGGCAAAGGCCGCAACAAATTTCGTTATTCTTTTCATGATAAGCGTCCTCCGAGTGAGTTTGCGCCTCCGTGTAGAGATGCGCAATGTGGTGTCTACCCGGCCCTGAGTTGGAACAAGATTCTGACAAGTGTTTGGGGAGCGAACCCATGTGCGAAGCTTGCTGTGTAACAGGCCCAGTGCCCGAATCGCGCTTGTAATCCAGGCAGAATCTGCTGGCAGCTACGTGTCGGAAGTCAGGAAGGAGTGCGTTCAGGCCCAAGAGAGCAAGCTTCGCGTTTGTGCTGATGCTGCGAAGAACCACCACCTTTGCCGGGCCGGGGCAATTGTTAGGGGAGGAGTACAAAACTAAATAGCAGAATGTATGCCATGCGCGAGGCTGGTGAAATCCCGAAGGAGAGCAGTGTTGAGGCTTGCCGTTAAACGAGCATTGAGCAATGCAAACTGCGTAAGGATTTGTCCTTACGCAGTTTGCATTGCGCATTACTTCCCGCGTGTACGATCAGGTTGGTGTTCTTTTGTACGCCGAGCGAGACCTACGCTCTGCGGCGAGAGAGCTTGAGGCCGACGCCTGTAGCGCCGAGGGCTGCCAGAGCTAATGCAGCCAGCATGAATGCCTGGTTCCCGTTGCCGGTGCGGGGCATGCCAATGTTCATAACGATGTCCGCACAGGCGACGTAGGTGCCCACTTCGGCTTTCGACTTGTGGACGTTGATTGCATAGCTCTCGCTGGTCAGATGGTTCAGGCTGACATCCACAACGGTATCGGACGAGCCGTTGACGACATTACTGAGCGGGTATTTCGGCTTGGGGTTGAGGTTGGCGCAGGTGCCCTCATGGATATGGGCGGGTTGCGGCTCGGCGGTGCCGTTGGACAGGTTAATGACTACCTGCGTCTTGTCGCCTTGCCCGGTCACCACGGCTGTGCCGCTTTGGCCCGAATTGTTCTGCTCGTTCAGCTGCAATGTAACCGTTCCGTTATCAGCATATGCGAGAGCGCCGGAGAAAGCCAGCAGCGCGAGGGCTGCCAATACCAATACTGCCACCTTTTTCATGATCTCATTCCTCCTATAGTAATTGTGTTCGAGTTTGAGGTTGAAGACGATGGGCGAGACGTTAAGCGACCGTACACACGCATAAGGGATAGTACGGAGGTGGGTTTCACTTCCCCTAGCGCCAATGGTTTGTGCATGACTTGTGCCAGCCTACGCTGGTCTTGCATCTGTATGAACTTATTGCGCCCTGTACTTGATACTGCGTTGGGCGCGGGCTTCGGCGGCCCTCTTTATTTCGCCCAAATGCTCCAAAACGAGCTTGTCGAAGCGAGGCCGGATGTAGAGCGGGCCTAGCAAATAGCCCAGAACCGATTTCGTGCGGAACTCGCCTTTGTACAGAAGAAGCGTGTGGTTGGCCCCGTCTGGACGCAGCTTTATCTCCTCCCACACGTAAGGGAGCGGACCGTTTAGGTGGCTATAGGTAATACGGTCCGGCGGGTAGAGGGTCATCTCCTCAAGGGTCGTATAGGTCTTATCGCCTGAGCGGGTGACGAACTCGGCTATCAGCACGGTGTCGCTCTTGCGCTCGACAAGCCGTGCCGTGCTCTCCGAACCAGGCAACTGCCCCTGCCCGACCGCCGTAATCATCTCCCAAACGAGCATGTGGGGAGCTTCGATAAGGATGCGCCTGGGGGTCAGGTTGAAGAGTGGTGGCGTTTGGGTGTCTCCTGTACCCTTTGCCGCCGACCCAGCTAAAGGGATCGCACCGTTGTTCGTAGCCCCGCCTGCTTGGGTCGTATAAGCAGATTCCATATAGCCCCCGCGAACAGTAGGGCCAGGCTCAAATAATACAGAGGATCCGACGCGGTAACGTAAATACTAACGTATAGCAGGATGGAGGCCAATACTGTCACTAAGAGCGGTCCCACTTTTCTGTGGACGCGGTAGGCCAGATAGGAGCCAGCAATTCCGGCTATGAGCAACAGGATAAATATAGGACGCAAAACCATGTCCGGTACCTGCGTCAAAGCACCTAGTGGGTCAATTGACATGAAGGTAGCCATTATAGTGGACATGTCGCACATTGGAGTAAAAAGTGAGCCTTTGCAGTTTGGGAGGAGGTACACCATGACACGCAGGCAGAAAGACCCACTCCGCCCCCTTACTCAGGAGGAACAGAGCCGCTTGGAACAACTCAGTCGAGCATCGAGCGCGCCTGCATCACAGGTTGCCAGAGCTAAAGCGGTGCTGTCAGTAGC
>JBBSGN010000161.1:0-6450 GCA_038254085.1 Chloroflexia bacterium
ACGATTACTTTCGGGCCGGGTAACGGCTCGGCTTCGTCCTCACGCTCGTAGGTGGAGTAGAAGTAGGGGGTGGTGGCCGCGAACTCGCCCGCGCAGGTGTCTACCATTTTGTAGGTGGGTTTTACGCCCAGCTTGTCTCGCAGTTGCCGAAGAAGGAGGTTCTTTTGGACGGCCTCATCCTGCTCCGAGGGCGATGCATGGTCAGTCGAGCCGTTGTTGCTGGTTTGCTGGCTGGGAGGCATCGCTAGGAGAGAATTGGCGCCTAGCTCAATCAGATGGTCGTCCGAGAAGCCCATACGCTTTGCAGTCGCCAGGTTCGCTTCGGTTGGGGAGTTGCGGAAACGCTGCTCCATGTCGTAGATGGCACGGATGCGCTCGATGAACCAGGGGTGGATGTGGCTGAGGTCGCATATTTGCGGGGTGGACCAGCCGTTGGCGATGGCGTTATACAGGGCGGCGGGGCGCTGGTGGGTGGGGTGGGCCAGGCATTCGGCGATGCGCTCCGGGGTCCAGCGCGGGCTGACTTGGAGCCAGGCTGTGCGGGTGTCGAGGCTGCGGAGGGCTTTGAGGAAGGCTTGCTCGAATGACCTGCCGATTGACATCACTTCGCCCGTGCTTTTCATCGTCATGCCGATGCGCGAGTCCACGTTGCGGAACTTGTCGAAAGGCCAGCGCGGCAGCTTGACTACTACGTAGTCGAGGGCAGGCTCGGCGCAGGCGCTGGCCCCGGTGATGCCGTTGCGTAGCTCGGCCAGCGTGTATCCCAGGGCGATCTTGGCGGCCACGCGGGCGATAGGGTAGCCGGTGGCTTTGGAGGCGAGCGCCGAGGAGCGCGACAGGCGGGGGTTGACCTCGATGATGGCTATCTCGCCGGTGGCCTGGTTTAGGGCGAACTGGCAGTTGCAGCCGCCGCGCACATCGAGGGCGCGCACTATATCAAGGGCGGCGGTTCGCAGGCGCTGGTAATCGTCGTCTGAGAGGGTCTGGCTGGGGGCCACCACGATGGACTCGCCGGTATGGACGCCCATCGGGTCCATGTTCTCCATGTTGCAGACGATGATGGCGTTATCGGCGGCGTCGCGCAGCACCTCGTACTCGATCTCGGCCCAGCCTGCCACGCTGCGCTCGATCAGGACCGACTGGACGGGGCTGGCCTGTAGGCCGATTTGGACCAACTCTTCTAGCTCGGCGTCGTCGGAGGCGTGGCCCGAACCGGCGCCGCCCAGGCAGAAGGCGGCCCGCACGACCAGGGGGAAGCCATGGCGCGAGGCGAACCGCTTGGCCTCCCACACGTCGCTGACGGCGATATGGGCAAGCACTGGCTGGCCGACAGCGGTCATCAGGTCGGCGAACGCCTGGCGGTCCTCGGCCATGCGGATAGAATAAGTGGAAGTGCCCAGCACGCGCAAGCCGCACTCGGCCAGCACGCCCATCCTTTCCAGGTCCATCGCCAAATTAAGGGCGGTCTGGCCTCCGCAGGTGGCTATCAGGCCGTCGGGCAGCTCCTTCCTGATGATATCGGCCACCGATTCTGGAGTGAGCGGCTCAATATAGACTTTGTCGGCCATGTCGGGGTCGGTCTGGATCGTGGCGGGGTTCGAGTTGACCAGCACCACCTTCACGCCCTCTTCGCGGCAGCTAAGGCAGGCCTGGGTTCCCGCGTAATCGAACTCGGCGGCCTGGCCTATCACGATGGGGCCTGAGCCGATGATCAGCACTTTGCGTATGGAAGGGTCTTTAGGCACTGGCTACCCTCTCGGCGGCGGATATGAAGCGGTTTATAAGCAGGCGCGTATCGGTGGGGCCGGGGTAGGCTTCGGGGTGCCACTGCACGCTCCACACGGGCCTCGATATGTGGGCGATACCCTCGACCGTGCCGTCGTTGAGATTGGTGTGGGTGATACGGTACTCAGGTGGTAGCGATTCGGGGTCTACGACGTAGCCGTGATTCTGGGTGGTGATGGCTACGCGCCCGGTGTCGGTCTCCAGCACGGGCTGGTTCAGGCCGCGATGCCCGAAGCGCATCTTATGGGTGCTACCGCCCGCCGCCAGGGCGAGGAGTTGGTGGCCCAGGCAAATGCCGAATATGGGCATGCGACCATATTCGAGAAGGCCCCTAACGGTGCTGACGGCGTAATCGAGGTGAGCGGGATCGCCGGGGCCGTTGGAGAGCAATGCGCCGTCGGGCTGCAAGGCCAGTACTGCGTCTGCCGTCATGGTGGCGGGCACCAACCACACGCCGGCGCCGCCTTCGAGCAGGCGAGAGAGCATCCCTCTCTTTGCGCCGTAGTCTATCAGAGCAACTCGCGGCGCGTTGGGGTGGGCAGGCGGGCGCCACACGAGCGTAGGGGTAGAGCATTCGGCGACGAAGTCGGTGGCATCGTAGTCGAGGGAGAGGGCCAGCGAGCGCAACTCTTCCACTGAGGGCAGTTTGTCGCCGACGGCCAACGCTGCGGGCAGCACGCCGTGGGTGCGTACCTGGCGCACCAGGAAGCGGGTGTCTACGCCTGTGATGGCGGGCACGCCCTGGGCGCGGAGGAAGGAGTCTAGGTCGTGGGCGGAGTCTCTATGCCCACTGCTCGGCATGAGGTCGCGCATGATCACGCCTCTGGGGTGGACGCGGGCGCTTTGCTCGGCGTGAGGGCCTACGCCGTAGTTGCCAACCAGTGGGTAGGTGAAAATGAGCATTTGCCCGGCGTAGGAGGGGTCGGTGAGGGCCTCTTGATAGCCGACCATGCCGGTCTGGAAGACCAGTTCGCCAACGGCAACGCCTGGTGCGCCCGCGCCAGTGCCGCGCACTACCGTGCCGTCAGATAGAACCAGAAGAGCTTGCATTTGTGGTTCCTGTGGGGACGACCGATGGCTGACGGTCGAGACGACGATTACCGTACGTCATTTTGGCTATTAAAATGCCCCCGCCCTGGAAGGGGACGAGAGCTTGATTGCTCCTGATGTGCCGTTGTGGCGATCATGTTTGTTCTCCACGTTGGGGTGTGGCTGCCTGCTACCTATAGTTTTCCACATTAGAGTTGCGGCAGAGTTGCGGCGCGATATGCCCCTCGCTTTGGTTCGGGCGGAGTCTACCATAGAGGGCCCGGGGTGTCAACTTTTCGGCAACCGACTACTGACTACTGATCACCGGCTACCGCCACCAGGAGAGATCGCGCCTTGCCTTCAGGCTCCAGACGGCTTTGACGTTGGAGGCCAGAAGGGTGTCGCCGGTGCCGTCGTAGAAGACTGTATGTAGCTCTTGTGATGGGTTGACATAGGCGAGCAGTGAGCCTTCGATGGGCAAGGCCACCGCGGGCATGTCGCTGTCGTAGGTCATGGTGGCGGTGGCGATTAGTTTGACTTCGCGGAGCCGCCCGCCGTTCTCTTCATGGGCGGCGTACACTGCCTGGGTGTGGCCTCGGTTCGCGCTATCAGGGTTCTGGACGCTGGCTACCACGTAATCATTGCGTGGAGCGAACTGCACCTGCACCGTCTGGTCGGGGGTGGCCTGGAGGTAGACGCTTTGGGCATCGGCTGCGCCCGGTTTTAACGTCAACACTTGAAGAACTGTCCTGTTGACCTCTTGCCGTCGAGACGCCAGGGATAAGCCGTCGAGGGAGAAGGCCGAGAGGTTGCGGTGCAGCGTCCCGGCAGACCAGCCAGGCCAGACAACCTCCGGCCTGGCCGTGTCGGGGTCGTACACGGTGAGGGTCTCGCTGTTGCCCTTGATGCGGCTCACTACTATTTTTGCGGGAACGTGATCGGTCGGCACAAAAGCCGCGCTCAGGCTTACATCGCTCTGGACGCCGCTCCATTCGAGCGTTTCAAGTTTGCGGGGATGCGGTGCCTCGCCGCCGTTTTCAGGGTCGAGGGGTATGGCCCAGGCGGTTCTCACCACATCGGTGAGGTTTCGCTGGGTCACATAGAGGAGCCAGCGCCCGCCCGCGCTTATCGAGGCCTGGTACACCTCGCCCGGAGCGTTCACGAGCAAACTGGGTGTGTCGCCGGTGGCGCCGGCCAGGTAGAGGCGCGTGCTCCAGGTGGGATCGCCACGCTCGGCTATCTCTTCGGCGATTATCACGCGCGAGCGGGGCGGGTCGGTTGCCACTACGCGCCGGCCCTGCATGAGGTCTGACACCCGCACCGCGGCCCACGAATACTGACTGTCGAAATAGACTTCGTAGCCGGAAGCGCCGGTGCTGGGCTGCGGAGTGTACCACCAGAGGCCGTTCCTGGCGAAGACGCCTGTGCCCGCGCCGCCTAGCTGGGGGAGGTCAATGATGTTGACCACACCGGAGTCGTCCAGCCGGATCAGGGCGGGGAAACGCTCGGCCCTGTTTGGACCGAACGGGTCGGGGGCAAGCGGGTTAGCGTTGGAGCCGGGCAAGTTGTACTCGGCCTGGCTGCTGGGCCGGTCGTAGATGAACGATTTGCCGTCGGGGGAGGCGGCGCGTATCGTGCTGTACTTGTCGCTGCCGTCCAGATGCAGGGTGCGGCCTCGCTCGTTGCGGACGTAGAGGCCGGGGGCGGGGCCGTCGCCGACCAGATAGGTGATGCCGTCAAGCCCCTGGTTTAGCACATGGTCTTTGGCCTGGGCGAGACGGTCGGCGCTGTCGCTGTAGGCGGGTTGGATCGTCTGCACCTGCTCTAGCGCGGTGATTGCGGTGTGCCAGTCGCCTCTACTGGAGGCATGCGTGCCTTGATCGTACAGGTGGTCGCGCTTCTGCGCTTGTTGGTGGGCGTCGTTGCTCTTCTGTTTAGCGTCGCGCAAGTCGCCCGCCAGGTTGAACTTGGCTGCTGCCCTGTCCCAGTCTTTAGCCTGGGCTGCGGCCATGCCGTCGCGGTATGCGTCAGATTCGGCGGCGCTCATCTGCCAGTCGTAGGCGACGTAGGCCAGAAGCAGGCCAAAGGCGAGTAGCCCGGCCCAACTTTGCCACCGCGAAAAGAAGCGCCTTGCGAGGTCGTTGAGGGCCGGTAGGTATGTTGGGCGCTCGCGTCGGCGCTCTTTTGCTGTGTCGTTAGCTCTATATGGAGGGTTGGGGGTGAAGGAGGGTGGAGTGTCCGAAACACCATCCAGCGGCTCGCCACAGGCGATGCAGAACGAGGCGAACCCGAAGTTGCGTGCGCCGCATTCTGGGCATTGAGCGATTTTAGCCTGTGGTTCATTGTGTGGCATGGTCCATCTCTCCTGCCACTGTCACTGAGGATTACGGCCCGGCGCGTTGAACGGGCGGGTGGTTCGGCCTTGTGGTGATATTATACTACGGACGAAGGACGACCACTACCGACCACGTTGACGACTTTTCCTGGGCGTTGTAAACTGGCGGAGGCTGAAGTGGTAGGGTATGGCAGCTAGGTTCTGCGATTTTCATAACGAAGCCCGGGTAGGCTTATGCGCTTTGAAGCATGACTAAGTTAAGTACGTTGGGATAGACCGAAGTAGATTGAGGAGGCTTTTGTGGGCACTTATTCGATTGATGTGCATCTCTATATGGAAAAGGGGATGTATGAGCGGCTGGTGGAGCGGGCGCGGGAGCTTGGTCTGCCGTTGAGCGCGGTAGTGCGTGACGCAGTAGTGCAGTATTTTGAGAACGTACCGGAGGGACCGGACACCGAGCAGCCGGTGTCCCAGGCCGACGACCCTATCTGGCAGTTGCCCGAACTGAGCAAGTCGTATGGCGCGCTCAATGTGCCGCGCGTGGTGCAAGTGAGTGGAAGCGGTCAGGGCAATGCCAACGGGGGTGCTGGCTGATGACTCGCTCGGTCTTTGTGAACACCAGCGGCTGGCTGGCCCTGTACAACTCCAACGACCCCAATCATGAGGCCGCCAGGCAGCTTTGGGACGACCTGCGCGGCCAGCCCTTGCGCTTCGTTACCACCGACTACGTATTGGACCAGGTGTACACGGCGCTCAAGGTGTTCGGCTCGCTCCACGCGGCCCAGGCGTTCCACCAGTTGGTGACCAACTCGGCGCTGATACGGCTTTTTATGACCGACAGCGTGATCTTCGACCGCGCCTGGAAGGTGTTCGTGGACGATGAGAACCCCAGGTGGACCTACACGGACTGCGTGAACTATTCGGTGGTGCAGTACATGGGGTTGAGTGAGGTGTTCACCTTTGACCCCGATTTCACCGCGCCGGGAATGATAACCATTCCTAGCACGCAGTTGTGAGTTGCGAGTTAAGGTAAAATAACTCACAACTCACAACTGGTTAGCCGCCGATGTGGGACATCTCTACCTTTGGGGAGTGGGCGGTTTGGATGGTGCGAAGCTCGGAGTAGCGGTCGGCGCGGCGGGTCCAGACTTTGCGGACGAGGGCCGAGATTTCTTCGTCGGACTTTGCATTGCGGAGGAGGGCGCGGAAGTCGTGGCCTGAGCGCCCGAACAGGCAGGTGTAGAGGAGACCTTCGGAGGAGAGGCGGGCGCGGGTGCAGTCGCCGCAGAAGGGCTGGCTGA
>JBBSGN010000162.1:0-6415 GCA_038254085.1 Chloroflexia bacterium
AGTATACAGCCAGTTAGAGCGGCTGTCAATAAGCTATTGGGAAAGTTTTACACATCCGCCGGAGATGTGGAAGGGGGACGATAGATAATCGCCTATCGTGGTTCCGCCAACATGACAACACCCACACAGAATGATATAGTTAGGCGTACACACTAACGAGAGGGTGATCCAACGCCATGATGAGAACAATGTGCAAATCAAAGATACACGGGGCTATAGTAACCGAGGCCAACCTGCACTACATGGGAAGTCTGACGATTGACCGGCGACTGATGGACGCAGCCAACATTGCGCCTTACGAATGGCTGCACGTGGTCAACGTTACGACGGGAGGCCGCTTCCAGACATATGCTATAGAGGCGGAAGCAGGTTCAGGCACAATCGCCCTGAACGGGGCCGCTGCCCGTCTGGGCCACCCAGGCGACAAAGTGATAATCATGTGCGCGGCCAGCCTGTCTGAAGAAGAGCTTGCCGACTTTATGCCCCGCCTGGTGTTTGTGGACCAGCACAACCGCATCGTCACACCCAACGGGGATGATCGCGCATGGAACCTGAACACCGAAGCCGAGATGAACGAGGAACTCGTAAAACGTAAAACGTAAGAAGCAGATATCTTACGTTTTACGACCTGGAGGGGAAAATGGACAAGAGAGACTGGGGGCTGGGGACGCGGCTGGCGCATGGGGGACAGGAGGAGAACGATACGCCTGGAGTGTCGCCGCCTATATTCCAGACAAGCACTTTTAAGCTGCGAACGCCTGAGGAGGGGGCCGACCTGGCGGCGGAGATCGCGCCCGCCACTTTCTATACGCGCTACGGCAACCCCAACAACAAGCAAGTCGAAGCGGTGCTGGCCGACCTGGAAGGGGCAGAGGGGGCGCTCGTGGTTGGCTCAGGCGCGGCGGCGATGACGATAGCGATCATGTCGAACGTGAAGGCGGGCGACCACGTGGTTGCCCAAAACACCCACTACACCGCCACCACCTCAATGCTCACCGATACTTTGCCCAGGTACGGTGTCGAGGTGACCCAGGTTGACCAGACGGACACCGAAGCGTTTGCTCGTGCTGTTCGCCCTAACACGAAGGTCGTGTACACCGAGACGCCCACCAACCCCACGATGGAGCTAACCGACCTGAGTGCCACCGCGCAAATCGCCCACGACGTGGGCGCAGTCGCCATCACCGACAACACCTTTGCTTCCCCCTATAACCAGCGCCCAATCGAGTTGGGCTACGACCTGGTGATACACAGCGCAACCAAATACCTGAACGGGCACACGGACGTGACCGCCGGTGCGATCATAGGCTCACGGCGACTGCTGGACGAGGCATGGGAGTACCTGCGGGTGTACGGCCCGGTGTTGCACCCGTTCGAGGCGTGGCTGCTGCGGCGCGGCCTGCAAACCTACGCAATGAGGATGGCCGTCCACGACTGCAACGGCATGGCTGTGGCCTGCTTCCTCGAAAAGCACCCGGCCATAGAGCGTGTCTATTATCCGGGGCTGGAGTCGCACCCGCAATACGAGTTGGCGAAGCGCCAGATGCCGGGTGGTTTCGGCGGCATGTTGTCATTCGAGGTGAAAGGCGGCTACGACGCGGCCTACAGGCTGATCGGACGTACCGAGGTCTGCTTACTGGCTGTCAGCCTGGGTGGCCTGGAGACGCTAATCACGCACCCCGCCTCTATGATACACACCCACCAGACCGACGCACAGCGCGAGGCGGCGGGCATCTCGCCCGGCCTCATCAGGCTCTCGGTGGGAGCGGAAGACGCAAAAGATATTATCGAGGATTTGGACCAAGCTCTAAATGAATAACCTTAGCAAACACACCTAAAACTATACGACGTATAGTTTTAGGTGTGTTTGCTAAGAGTCACGCCACCGCCCACTCTCGCTGCGCGTTTTGGAGCTTGGTCTTTATCTCTTCGACGAAGAATTGCTGCCAGCGCTTGCGGTTGTCAGCCCTAAGCTGCCGCATGTAGTCGTTGTAGAGGGCTTTGGTCGAATCGCTCATGTCCTCTACAGGCAGGCCGGCATCGGGTAGGTCCGGGTGCGCTTCGGCGAACTGCTCTCGGCCCAGGCTTCGGGCGGAATAAACGGCTGCGGGCTTCTCTACATAACAGGCCACTTCGCGCATCTCTTTGTCCAGGAAGGCAATCACGGGTATCGAGCGGTACTTACCGTCCTTGAGCCACTGCTCGGCCAGGTCGGGGTTCTCGTCTCGGCAGAAGACGCGCACTTGCCAGTTGCGTGCTGCCTCAGCCAGTCGAGCAAACACCGGCAAGTACATAAGCACGTCCCCACACCAGTCCTCGGCCAAGATTACCACGTTGAGGTCCAGGTCCAAATCGCGCAAGAAAGCCTGGTCCTCATTGCTCAACGGAAAGTCGCGGTAATTCTCTTCAAATTGCTCCCGGTTCTTCGACATATCCTTCACGAATTCGTTCAATGTCATCCCCTCGGAAAAGCGTTCGGGGACGATTTTAGCCACGTTATCCATTTTTAATAACTCCTATCTCTTGTCTCTTGTCTCTTATCCGCTTTTTCTATTCGGTCAAACATGTAACTTGGCCCTTTATTAGAGCCGTCTTTTCTATGAGTATAACAAGAACCGTACCAAAACAGGAAACACCAAAACGGCCCATAATGACAAGGGTTGGCTTCTTAAACAACCTCTCAGAGAGTGCCGGCCAGGTCGGCCTGCACGTGTACCGTGAGGAGTTCGGGGTTGAGAGTGCGCCGCCTCGCCCCCGCTTCTTCCTCGACCTTAAGTTGGCCGCAGGCCGCCGCGATGTCTACACCGCGCTCAATGCGGACTGTCGTAGAGATGCCCGCGTCCTCAAGAATCTTCTGGAAGGCAAACACCCGCTCGCGTGGGGTGGCCCGCATTCCGGTGCCCGGCACGGGGTTGAGCGGGATCAGGTTCACATGGCAGAGCATCCCCTTCAATAGACCGGCAAGCTCGTGCGCCAGGTTTAGGCCGTCGTTCACACCATTGATTAGCACGTACTCGAACGTGATGCGGCGATGCGTGGCCTCCACGTAGTCGTGGCAGGCGGACAGGAGATCGGCGATTGGATAGCGGCTGTTCATCGGCATGAAGGAGCTACGTAGCTCGTCGTTGGGAGCATGGAGCGACACGGCCAGGTTCACAGCCAAATCCTCATGCGACATGCGCCGAATCTGCGGGGCGATGCCCACCGTCGAAACGGTCATGCGCCGCGCCCCCAACCCAACCGCCTGCGGAGAGTTGAGAGTGCGTATCGCGCTCCACAGATTGTTGTAGTTGACCAGCGGCTCGCCCATGCCCATAAACACTATGTTGGTTACAGAGGCGATTTCTGTAGGGCCACTGCTGGATGCGCCGTCTGGCACGTGCCAGGCATCCGCATCCATACTGGCGGGCGGACGACGCCCTTTGTCGCCTGCGGCTCTACCCGTATACCGCGTCCGCCTCTGGGAGGGCGCAAGGGGGCGATGCGGATGCTCACGCAGCCATCGGTTGAAGAAAAGGACCTGCTCCAATATCTCTCCCGACGCGAGGTTGCGGGTGAAGCCCATCTGGCCCGTCGCGCAGAAAGTACACCCCATCGCGCAGCCCACCTGCGAAGAAACGCACACAGGCGCCCGGTCGTAATAGAGCATCAGCACGGCCTCTACGGTGTTGCCGTCGCGCAGCCTGAGCAGCACCTTGCGCGTCGAACCGTCCGACGACACCTTCTGGGCTATCACCTCGATAGAGCCGATAGTGAGGGTGCCGGCCAGCCGCTCACGCAGATGCAGAGGCAGGTTGCTCATCTGCGAGAAATCTGACGCCAACTCCTTGTACAGCCAGTGCAGCACCTGCTTGGCGCGATATGCAGGCTCGCCCCACTCGGCCAGCAACGCCGTGAGCTTATCGGGGCTGAGGTCGTAGACGCTCGGCTTCCGGTCCGTCTGGGGGTTCGTCTGAAAAGCGATATTGGCTTTTGTTGTGGCTAGTTCGTTCATCTTCTAAATTATACCAGCTTGCCAAACAAAAACAGCCTCCGCGCGGAGGCTGTTTTTGTTTGAGGTAGCTATCTCAGCGCCTTCTGCCGCCCATTCCCGACACAATACCTACCCAGTAGAGCAGGTTGAGTATCGAGGCTGCGAGGCCCGCGACGTAGGTGAAAGCCGCAGCGCGGAGGACTGCCTGCGCCTGCCCATACTCGGTGCGGTCCACCAGGCCGGTGTTGGTGAGCAGTTGCATGGCGCGAGAGCTGGCGTTTAGCTCGACCGGCAGGGTCAGCAGGGCGAACAGGGTGCCGAGCGCGAAGGCCCCAACGCCGAGCCAGGCCAGTTGCGTCAGGCCGACCACGATGCCCGCTATCAACAGGAAGATACCGATGTTGGAGCCGATGTTAGCGGCAGGCACGATTGCGGAGCGAGCGCGCATCGGCATATAGCCCTGGGCATCCTGGATCGCGTGGCCCGATTCGTGGGCCGCCACGCCGAGCGCCGCCACCGATGCGCCACCGTAAACGGCGGGCGATAGACGCAGCACCTTGCTGCTGGGGTCGTAATGGTCGTCCAGGCTGGGGGTCGCGCCTGAAATGCCGTTTACGGCCCCGCCCGTAGGCTCGATAGGTATGTAATTGAGGCCAGCGCTATCCAGTATGCGGCGGGCTGCCTGGGCGCCCGTCACGTGCTGCATATTGGGTATCTGCGAGGCTTTCTGGAATGCGCTCTTGACCCACCACTGCGCGAGCAGGGTGAGTATCAAGGTCGGGATCATCACATATATCCAGTAGCCCCCGCTAAAAAACAATGGGTGAAAGAACATTTTCTCTTATTCTCCTAGTCGCTAGTCGAATGGGACGACACGCCAAGTGCCGCGAACATAATCTACTCTCTATTATAACATACGCACGAGGCGGGCCACTTGTTGCGGGTTATCGAGTCACTTAGTTCTCTCTTCTAGCTGTGACCCTTTGCGCCTTAGGAAAAGGGCAGGCAGCAGGCTCAACAGAAAGAAGAAAGCAATAATAGTAAAAGAGCAAACCGCCGACATCTCCGAGTGAATTCACAAACTCCGGGTGCAGACGGTCAAAACTGACGAACATTGTGAAAGGAAGGTTGAAGGTCCAGTCAAGGACACCTGACGACACATCAGTAGGGTCGAGAGGCGTAAAGAACAGACGAAGTAATGTGCCTGTAACAAACCAGACAAATGACATCGCACTGGAGAGGGCAAACAAGACGACCAGTGGCAGTGGTGGACGCTTTGGGGAAGCATGCCAAATGAAAAACCAGATGACCAGCCACACAACTATGAGGATAGCCGCTGAAGCGCCGATAACCTGAGCATTCTGAGTAGGCTCGAGATTCATCTAAACCCCTCCGCTCCAATTATTTAACACCAGGGAACAGAGGCTTCGTTCTTAGCATAAGATTCTATTTCTCCTTAATCCCTCGTGCCCTTTGTGTCTTTGTGGTTCAAAATGAAAAACGAGACAGCGCGAACGGCTCCAGGGGAAACTCTGCGGTCTCGCCCAGCGACATGGAGGCTAGTAGCTCGCCAATCAGGGGGGCGAACTTGAAGCCGTGGCCTGAGAAGCCCGCGCCGACCACCACGTTGGGGCGACCTGGGAAACGGTCCAGGATGAAGTCCTCATCGGGCGTCATAGCGTACATGCACATCCGCGAGCCTCGCACCTTGCCCAGCGCAGCGTTGGGTATGTACGTCCTCACGAGCGACAACAAATGCTCTGTAAAGGCCGGGTCGGGGGTCTGGGGCAGATCGGGGTCTATCACCGGGCCGGGGAAGTGAATAGAGGCTTTGAAGAGGCCGGTAGCGTCCAGAGGGAAGCCGTAGAAGTCGTGGTCCAGGTTGAGAAAGACCGGGAACCTTCCGGGCGCAAACTCATCTGACAGCCCTCCCATGTACATCACCTGCTGCTTGTTGGCGGTCAACGGCAATCTCAGGCCGAGCGCGGGCAGCACGCTCGCACCCCATGCGCCCACCGCCAGCACAACGCGGGCTGCTTCAATTGTCTCTCCTCCTTCCAGTCGCAAGCGCGTCGTGCCACCTATATCATCGAGGCCGGTTACGGGCGACCACTCGCGTATCTCTCCGCCCATATGCCGCACTTGGGAAGCAAAGGCAGCTACACAATTGGACGCACGCAGAAAGCCGCCTTCGGGGTTGATAGTGGTGTAGCTCCCTTCCGGCAGGCTAAACTGCGGGTACTGCCGCGCTAATTCGCCGGGCGTCACCTCGCGGATCGGGATGCCCAGTCTGCTGAGGGTCTTGTAGGAGAGATGCGCGTGCGAGGTCCCGCCTTGTCCCCAACAGACCACGGCGCAGTTGACATAAAGATCGGCTCCGGTCGCCTCTTGCAGGTCGCGCCATAGCTCGATTGCCCGCCCGTTCATGCGAGCATACATCTC
>JBBSGN010000163.1:0-6368 GCA_038254085.1 Chloroflexia bacterium
CAAAACTATGACAGACTCGTCTGCCAGCATTGACCCTCGCCCACAGCATATTGCCATCATCATGGACGGCAACGGGCGGTGGGCGCGCAAGCGTGGGCTGCCCAGGCTCATGGGGCATCGCGCGGGCACCGAGAATATACGGCGCATCGTTCATGCCTGCGTTGAGAACGACGTAAAATACCTCACAGTGTACGCATTCTCGACCGAGAACTGGACGCGACCCGATAGCGAAGTGCAAGGGCTGATGCGTATACTGGCCGAGGTGATCGAGCGCGAAACGCCGGAGCTTGACCGCGAGGGGGTGCAGATACGCCATTTCGGCCATATGGAGGGCGTGCCTCAGGCGCTCCAGGATGCCATTAACTACGCCCTGACTACCACCCAGCACAACACCCGCCTGGTGTTGAGCGTCTGCTTCAACTACGGCGGGCGCGACGACATCGTGCGGGCCGTGCGCGAGATCGTGGCCAAAGGGGCCAGACCGGAGGAGATCACCGAGGAGAGCATTTCGCGCCACCTGGACACCGCCGGACTGCCCGACCCCGACCTGATTATTCGCACAGCGGGCGAGATGCGCCTGAGCAACTTCCTGATATGGCAGGCCGCCTACGCCGAGTATTACTCCACGCCTACCACCTGGCCTGACTTCGACAAAGACGCCTTCCGTGAGGCGCTGGTCGAGTACAGTCGCCGCCACCGCAAGTTCGGGGGCATCCTGCCCGAGGAGCATATGGAGTACAAGGAGCAGCCCGGGCAAGCCTCCGGCTCCAAACCTTCCACACCCGACTCCGCAGAATCGCCATCCTCAACTCCTCCCCGCCCCGACCACGCGGCGGTACAGTAGGGAGAGGGAGAACCCCTGGATGCGGGGCACGACCAGCGAGCGGCTGCGCGTAGTGCGACCCGGCGGGCACGGCGCGGGTTGGCTCAACCTCGGTTGGAAAGTGCTCCTGGCGCTCTCCATTCTCTTGCTGATGCTTATAGGCATCCCGGTGTCGGGTGCGCTGGTGTGGACGCTGGTGGGTGCGACGCTGCTGGCGTGGGGTGGCCTGTTCGCAGGTATAGCGAGCAGCAACCTGTTTGAAGGATCGCTCTCTTTGCGTGTTGCGTGGGGTGCGCTGGCTGTGGGCGCTTACGGCGCATTGGCGCTGTCCGGCGTGATAGTTGGGCCGAGCCGCATGGCCGACGCGCTTGGTCCGGTGGCCGCGCTCACGTTGGCGGCGGGGCTGGGGCGCAAAGACCTCTCCAGGGCGCTACGCGACTGGGCATTGGTAATGGCGCTGGCCCTTTATGCGGCGCTGGGCGTGCAGGCGATGTGGCTGTTTGCCACGGGCTTGGGGTTGGTGGCCTTCCTGGTAGCCGCGCTCTTCCCGCCCCTCATTTTTGAGGCGATTATGCTTTTGCTCAGGAGAGCAGGCGGCCTGAGAGAACGATTGAGGAGCGGCATCGCCTTGTTGCTTGCCACCCTTATCGGTGTGGTCGTGGTCTCTTTCACCCAGTTCAACAGCTCGATACCGCTCGGTTGGTCGCTCATATTCCACCTGATCGTGGGCATATTGATAGGCGGCGCGTTACTGGTGGGGCTGTTAACCCGCCCACTTATAGAAGCGGCTTCGGGCGCTCACCAATCCTCGGAAAGAAGCGTCAACATGGGCCGCGCGCTCGTAGAGCTAAGTCACGGCCCCATGCTGATAGCCCTCATCATCTACATCCCTCTCCGCCTCCTCGGCATGACCACCACAGGCTGATCCATGGACACTGGCACTCACTCAGTCCTCAGTCCTCAACCCTCAGCACTGAACATCGCGTTGCTAGGCTCGACAGGCTCCATCGGGCGGCAGACGCTTGACGTGGTACGTGAATCGGGAGGGCGCTTCAGAGTCGTGTGCCTGGGGGCAGGCAGGGACCGCGATGCACTGTTGGCCCAGGCGATCTCTCTGCCTGAGCCGCCGCTGTTGCTGGCGCTGGCCGACGAAGAGGCGGCTGCTTCGATACCTGCTGACGGCCCTCGCGTTTTGGCAGGCGAGGCGGGGCTGGTAGAGCTTGCCACGCACCCTGACGTTGATATAGTAGTGGTCGCTACCACCGGGCACGCCGGTTTTGCGCCCACGCTGGCCGCGCTGGAGGCGGGCAAGCAGATGGCGTTGGCGAACAAAGAGGCGCTGGTGATGGCGGGCGAGGTAGTGACCGGCCTTGCAAGGCGCAAGGGGATTCGCATTCGGCCCATAGACAGCGAGCATAGCGCCGTGTGGCAGTGCCTGGTTGGCGAACCGGAGGCGTTCGACCGCGAAGAGAGCCGAGGCGCGAGCGGAGCGTGGTCTGTGATAGAGAAGTTGGTGCTGACCGCATCGGGCGGGCCGTTCCGCACCTGGGACCGCGAAAGCACCGCCCGCGCCACACCGGAGCAGGCCCTCAAGCACCCCACCTGGAACATGGGCGCGAAGGTCACTATCGATTCGGCCAGCCTGATGAACAAGGGGCTGGAAGTGATAGAGGCGCACTGGCTGTTTGGTGTGGACTACGACGACATTGAGGTAATAATCCACCCTGAGAGCATCATCCACTCGATGGTGCGCTTTGTTGACGGCTCGGCTAAGGCCCAACTCGGCATACCCGACATGCGCGTGCCGATACAGTACGCACTCACCCACCCGCAGCGCTACCCCAACCCAACGATACCGCGCGCCGACTGGACAGAGATTGGCGCGCTCCACTTCGAGCCGGTGGACATGGAGCGCTTTCGCTGCCTGGCCCTTGCTTTCGAGGCGGGCAGGCTGGGTGGCACATACCCGACCGCCCTGGCCGCCGCCGACGAAATAGCTGTGCCAAGTTTCCTGGCCGGAGACATCCGGTTTGGCGACATTCCTGGTATAATAGAAAAAGTACTTGAAAAGCACACAGCGGTCGCCATACCCCACCCTGACATAGCCGACATAAAATGGGCCGACGAGTGGGCGAGGCAGGTCGCGAAGAGGATGGTAGAGCGTCAAACGTAATGCGTAAAACGTAAGAAGGGAGCCTCTTACGTTTTACGTTTTACGCATTACGAGTCGCATTATTTACGGAGATAGCAATGGACTTTAGTTGGTTATGGGTAGTGCCTGTGTTGGGCGTGTTGATCGTCGTCCACGAGATGGGGCACTTTTTCAGCGCACGGTTGCTGGGGATCAAGGTGGAGGAGTTTGGGGTCGGCTTTCCTCCGCGCATATTCGCGATACGGCGCGGCGGGATAGATTATTCGCTCAACTGGCTGCCGATTGGCGGCTTCGTAAAGATTCTGGGCGAGAACGGTGACTCGAACGACCCGGCGTCCTTCGGGCGGGCGCCAGCCTGGAAGCGCATTATCGTGTTGGCGGCGGGGTCGTTTATGAACCTGTTGCTGGCAATCGTCATCTTCACCGGAATGTCTATAACGGGCACCCGCGAGGTGGCCGCACCGACTACCGGCGTGGTCGAGGTGCTTGCCAACAAGCCTGCGGCAGCGGCGGGCATACAGCCCGGCGATAAGATTGTGCAGGTGGCCGGGCAGCCGGTCTCTGACAGCGATCAGATACGGGCGCTCAGTCGTGATAACGCGGGCAAGCCGACGGTTTACACCGTGGTGCGCGACGGTAAGACGGTGCCTCGGACTATAACCCCAGACGCTCATCCTACGGGTGGGGCCTATCTGGGCGTTAGCCTGGATGCGTGGGTTAGCCCGGCGAAGGTGGACAGGGTAACGCCTGGCAGTGTGGCCGACAAGGCGGGTCTAAAGTCGGGGGACCTGATCGTGGCGGTGGATGGCAAGCCCGTTGACAACCTACCCTATGCCTCTTACCTGCTTCAACACAGCAACGGACCTGCGAACCTGACAGTAGAGCGTAATGGCCAGCGCCTCGCGCAACCTATCATGCTGGATGCCAGTGTGGAGGCGCAGAAGTCCTACGGCTTCAACCTATACCGCCCCTACCACATGGTCTATTACAGCCCTGTCCAGGCGTTGGGTAGGGCGCTGGGCAACACATGGGATGTGATTAGCAGCGTGCCGACGGGCATCGCGCAGGCGCTGGCGGGTAAGTCCCAGGGGCCTGGCGTGACCACTATCGTGGGCATAAGCCAGCTGACGGGCGAGGTGGCGCAGGAAGACGGGCTGAACGGCCTGCTCAACCTGACCGCGCTGCTCGGTATATCGCTGTTTATGCTCAATCTCCTGCCTCTGCCCGCACTGGACGGCGGGCGCTTGCTCTTCATCTTCGTAGAGCTACTGCGCGGCGGACGGCGCATCGCCCCCGAAAAAGAGGGCATGGTGCATGTGGCGGGCATGGTGGTGCTGCTGACGCTGGTGGCTATCGTCACCTACTTCGATATACAGAGGCTGTTCCAGGGCACGCGCTTGCTACCTTAGTACTATCTGTCAAGCACAAAAACCCGCCGCAAGCGGGTTTTTGTGCTTGACAATGGTTTGTTCGCGATAGATACTAACCCTGAGCTAACCAAGGGAGAAGAAGCTATGCAGAGCGTCCAGGCAGCGCCAACGAAAGACCCCTCGCCAGAGCAGGTCCAGCCCTACCCGCCCTCGATGGAGCGTGCCGCCGGACCGCTACAGGCCGAGCAGCCACCCCAGCTGGGGCCGTACACCGAGCTTGCCGCGCTGTGCCCTATCGGTGCGTTCGATTCGGGGATGGGCGGTCTCTCTGTTATTGACGAGATACGCCGGGTTTTACCATATGAAGACATTATCTTCTACGCTGACAACGGCAACTGCCCTTACGGCGGGCGCTCGGACGAGTGGATACGCAATCGCTCGCTTCAGATCGCGGCTTTTCTGATTGAGCGGGGGGCTAAGGCTATCGTGGTGGCCTGCAACGCCGCCTCCGCCGCCGGACTAGAGCATTTGAGGGCGCGCTTTCCGCTCCCTATAGTGGGCCTGGTGCCTGCCGTCAAGCCCGCAGTGGCGGCGACACGTAGCGGCACGATTGGCGTGCTGGCGACGAAGGCGGCTATACGAGGCCAACTGCTTGCCGACGTGATCGAGCGATTCGCCCGGCCCGCCAACGTCGAGGTGGTAGCGGTCGCGCCCGAAGGGTTTGTGGAGGCGGTGGAGCGGGGCGACCTGCAAACGCCTGAGACGGTCGAGGCGGTGCGCCGGGCGGTGGCTCCCATGCTGGACAAGGGCGCGGACTCTATCGTGCTGGGCTGCACCCACTATCCCTTCCTCAAGCCGCTAATTCGGGAGATAGCGGGCGACGGCGTGCAAATCATCGATTCGGGCGAAGGCGTGGCCCGCCAGACCCGCCGCGTGCTGGCAGCCCGCCACCTGTTGCACCCGCCGGGCGAGAGAGGCAGTCTTACTGTGTACACAAGTGGGGATGTCGAGACGGTGCGGCCTCTAGTTTGGCGGCTGGTGGGAGAAGAAGTGGAGGTGTTAGGGGAGTGAACATGACACCCAACTCAGAAAACCGTTGTGCAATTGTTTGAGCGCCAGGCTAGGAGCGCTTGTTGCAAGTCGTTGTGGCTCGCATCATTATTTACTTCCGATGAGAATGGACCCCAGGAAGGCTCTCTTACCACAAAACCTTGTAGACGCTGTTCATGGCGATCTTCGAGCGTTTTCGCGTATGCAAGGCCAGTCCCATAGAGACATTGAGCAAGCGCGGGCCTCCTTAGGCGAACTCGTTGTCACCGCTCAAGATGTGAGCAAGGTTCTTGAAGTTCTGTTGAAGCATCAGGTTTCGCCAGAACAAGCTCAATCTTGGGCGTTTTTCATTCGACATGGCTTTCTTGGCTACTGGCAAAGCCAACCAGTTACTGAGCAAGCTCCACCAGACGGGGGTCTACCTGGTTATCGCCTGGTGAGAGTTCACCAAGCAGTACCTCTTGGGCATGATGGGCTGATAAGGGGTATAGATATTGACTTCGATGCTTCTATGGAAGACAGCATAGCTGATACTGTTGCCCGCTTGGACGAGATTGGTACATCAACCGACGGTAACATAACTGGCGATGAGATCATCGAACTGCTTCACAACTTAGCCGACACAAGCGGGCAGGGACAGACAAATTAAAGAAGCCACTTGTGTATTTGTTCCCCGGTAAACTATGCGAATCCTCTGCATTGACGTAGGCACCGGCACGCAGGACATCCTCCTGTTCGACTCGTCCATCGAGATCGAGAACTGCGTGCAGATGGTGATGCCTTCTCCCACCCAGATCGTATCCCGGAGGGTGAAGGCGGCGACGGCTGCCCGGCACACGCTTCTCCTGCACGGCGTGACGATGGGCGGTGGGCCGGGCGCGTGGGCTGTGGAGGCGCATATACGGGAAGGGCTGCCGGTGTACGCCGCGCTGGACGCTGCCCGCACCTTCGACGATGACATAGAGCGAGTGGA
>JBBSGN010000164.1:0-6338 GCA_038254085.1 Chloroflexia bacterium
AGGGGCGAGGCGTTGGCGGGGACGGTGGTTGGCTCGTCGATGTGGGCGGCATCGGCTACTACTTCGGGTAGGCTGGCGACATTGGACGTGATGGCGGGGGCGCCACAGGCCATGGCTTCGAGTGGGGGCAGGCCAAAGCCCTCGTATAGTGAAGGGTAACAGAAGGCGGCGGCGCCCGTGTAAAGGGCGGGCAGGTCGGAAACGGACACGTAGCCGGTGAAGCGAACGCGCTCCCGCAGGCCGAGGCGGTTGACCGCAGCCTCGACGTGGGAGCCGCGCCAACCGCTCTGTCCCGCTATAACCAGGTGGACGCCGGGCAGGTCGGACGCGATCAGGCCGAAGGCTTCGACCAGCTGTGCCAGGTTCTTGCGCGGCTGCACGTCGCCCACCGCCAGCACATATCGCTCAGGCAGGTGATAAGTGTGGCGCACCCGGCTTATCTCGGCGGGGGGCTGGGGAGTGAATTGGGGAGCGGCGGCCAGTGGGGTGACGACCACCCGGCTAGGCGGGATGCGGTAGAAGCGAATGATGTCGCGGCGGGTGCATTCCGAGATGGTGATCACGCGGGCGGCGCGGCGCATGCTCGGCCCAATTAGCGGCCCGACGACGAAGCGCACCCAGGGCGAGAAAAATTGAGGAAATATGCGGAAAGAAACGTCATGCACGGTCAGCACAATTGGACAGGGCGCGAATGGAGGGGCCACGTACTGCATATGGAGGAGGCTTGCCCCATCCCGGCGCGCCATGCGGGGATAGGTCCAGGGTATACGCACGAAAGAGGGCACATCGCGGAAGGCATGTACCGACAGACCCTTTTGTGAGCGCAGGTCGGACGGCAGGGCATCCGGGTGGGCCGTGTACAGGTTGTAGCGGTAGCCGCCGAGCCGCCCTAGAGCTGAGGCCAGCTGGGTGGCGTAGGTCTCGTTGCCGGTCTCGTATGCGCCGACCATGTGGGCGTCGAAGGCGATAGTTTTCACAATCGCGTTTGGCCGGGAGCGATCAGTTGTGGGGTTTGTTCTTCTAACAGCGTCATGAAGGAGTCAATCTGCTCGTTCGCGCCCATGTTTTCGGAGGAGTGGAGGGCGCTTTGCTTCCAGAGGGCCACCAACAGGGCCAGCAGCGCCCAGAAGAAGACGCCCGGTTTCGCGCCGAGGGCCACAGCGTCGGTGAGACCGAAGACGAAGTGAGCTAATAGAGCAGCCCCTATGCCGGCGGCAGCGGCCCGCTTCCAGCCCGATGAGTTGCGCCAGGAGAGGACTACCAGGGCGGCGGCGAGGAGCCATAGCGCGAGGTAGGCCACCAGGCCGGGCAGACCCAGGTCGAGGGCGGCCTGCGCGAGCTGGTTGTGGGCGTGGGCAACGTCGTAGTCGGTGCGGGTGGAATCATAATCGGGCGGGACGGGGATTGTGGGGTAGCGCAACGGCATGAGCCTGCGGAAGCTGTTCATGCCTATGCCGGTAATGGGCGCTCTCTCGATATTGTCTATTGCGGCAGACCATATAATGAGGCGCACCTGCATGTTGATAGGGTCGTTCAGCGTACTGGCATCAGGCCCGGCGGCATCGAGCAGCCTGCCTGCCACCTGGGCCGACCCGGTAAAGAGAGAGGCTACAATACCAACCGCGAGCAGGTCGGCCAACAGCAATCGGGCGCGAGGCACCGGCAGCCAAGCGAGTAACACCAATCCGCAGACAGCCCCAATCCATGCGCCGCGCGATTGGGTGAGCAACAACGTTGTCCCGGTGAGGACGAGCAGAGCGAGAAGCCCGAAGCGTTGAAAGGCCAGAGTACCTGGCAGGCTCTCGCGCTGCCTAGGACGGTTGCCAAGCCAGGCCCAACCGGCCAGCGACACGAGAGGGAGAATCACCCACAAGAGCGAACCGCCCACTTCGTTCGGCTGGAAGCCGCTCTCGGCCCCGGGCAGGCCGCGCAGGACGGTAGGCAGATTCCGCGTGGCATCGCTGAGGAGCGGGAACTTGTAGAGCCAATTTGTGCCGACTAGACCAAGCAAGGCGAGCGCGCCACCGGCTAACAGGTAAGCGCCGATGGCTTGCCATAAGCGTTTGTCGCCACAAGCCCACTCGACCAGCGCATAGTAGAGGGCCACACCAAATAGCACTCCGGCGACTTTGCCCAGGCCGAAGGCGATGTCGGGGGTGGCGAAGAGGCTAACCAGGACCATGAAGAGCAGCAGGGCAAGCGCCCAATCGAGTGGCGTGCAGGGGATGAAGTGGCCGCGAGCAATACGGCGGGCCACCCAAAGGATAGGCAACGCCAGCAGAGGCGTGAGCAACAGCGCATTATGCGTGCTGGGGAAGAGAAAGAAAGGGGAGACGAGGGCCAGCCAAAGGATCTCGGTCCGCGCCAGCCACTTGGCTGCGGCATGGATAAGGGAACGATGGTTAGATGGGACTATGTGCTGCGCCGAGGATTGGGCGAGAGAGAGCATAGCGGGTTGGGGCGCGTTGCTTACCCGCCGCCAATGGTATGCCAACGCCAGAAAGAGCAGACCCCAAGCAGCTCCCACCGGCCACCAGTCGGTACTAAAGGCCAGGCCAGCGCAGGCTAAGAGGCCGCCCAGATGAACCCACCGGCTGCGTCTCAGGCCGCGCCATGTGTCAATAGCGGGCAGGCGAGAGGCATTTGCGGCATAGTCGGCGAAACTGACAGTCGCCAGGATTATCGCAACACCCAGGAGCCAGAGGCTGCCGGTAGCGATGGAGGCCCAGTTAATCATGGCCCATACATCTAACCCTTAATCCCCGACCGCCGACTACCAACTACTGACCACCAACTACTAAACATCCAGGCTTGTACCGTAGCCCTTGCTTGCTTTTTCAGGCTCTCTGCTGCCCAGGACGCGACAGAAGAGCTCAACATACTGGTCGGTGATGGTCTCCCAGGAGTATTTTTCCTGGACGTAGGCCAGTGATAGGGCGCGCCGCTCCTCGACCAGATCAGGCTGGTCTAATAGCTGTTGCAGCACGCCACGCAAGTCCTCAGCGCCCCGGCTGCCTTCATAGCTGAAGCCGACGGAGCCGATTGTTTCCCGGTTTTCCGGGATGCCGTTGGTGACCACGCAGTTGCCGAAACCCATCGCTTCGAGCAGGGCCGGGTGGGTGCCGCCCACCTCTGAAGTTTCGACGAAGCAGTATGCGTTGGTGCTAAGTTCACGGTAGCCTTCGCCAAAAACGTAGCCGGTGAATATCACGCCATCACAAGCGCGCGCTTTCAGCGAGGCCACATATTCCTCGGCGTAAGCGGAGTCGCCTACGATGACGCACTTCATGTCGTAACGATTTTCGAGCATCTTGAAGGCGTCTACAAGGTGGTGAGCGCAGTTCTCGGGCACGAGGCGGCCCACAAAGAGAATATACTTGCGCGGCTCCAACCCCCATTTTTGGAGGGTCCTGCCAGGGGGGAGCGGTCCGACCTCGGAGCCGTAGACGATGTAGGGCACCGTAGCGTGGTAAGCGTCCTGGTAGTATTTCTGCACGATTTTCGAGTCGGTGACGAGGGCGTTGGGGAGGAAGGTCGCCAGCCGCTCAGCGAACTGAATGTACTTTTTGGCCGGGCGGGGCCACTTTTCGCGCTGCCAGTCGAGGCCGTCTACGTTGATGATGGTGCGCTTGCCGGACAGACGGGGTATCCAACTGACCGGGCTGTTGCCCGCGATGAAGTAGAGGCAGATGTCGTAGGGCTGAAAGAGAGCGTGCAGCGACGAGATGAAGGTATGGGTGATGGTGTCGAGGTACTTGTTTTTGACGGTAGGCAGCGTGACCAAGCGCATACCTCGGTGGGTGCGCTGTGAGCGGTTGACGTAGTGGCTACGGCAATAAACGGTTACGTCGTGGCCGCGCTGGGCAAGCCGAGCGCCCACCTGCTCGACACAAGTCTCGAAACCGCCATAGTTAGCAGGCACCCCGCGCGTGCCAAGCAACGCAATCTTCATAGTGATATTATCCCGAGTCTGTTTGGGTCTGTTTGGGCCTGGGCCATAGCCTCTATGTAGCCGCCCCGGTACATAAGAATAAGAGCAAACAGTGCGGTTTTGTGCTACAGCGAGTCGCCGGGACGCCGGGTCTCGCAGGTGAGTTGCGAGGTACGCGCGCCCTTCGGCAAACGGCAACAAAGAGGGAGGATAAAGTGCCGCTCCCAAAGGATACAATGTGCCTGAGTGTGTTGTCAAATAGCGCAGGCGTGTAAGAGTTTGGAGTTAGGGTATCTGACGTTTCCGGGAATATTTATCGAGAAGGCAGCGTCTTAGGAAGTACCGGCTAGCATTCCCCGAAAGGAAATCAAAGGAGGATAAGGATGAAACGCCGATTCTTGCTTGTAGCAATGGCTGTCGCGGTACTGTTAGGACTTGTGGCTTATGAGAGTAGCATCAGGCGCATGCCCTTGTTCAGTCCCTCTGCTGTTGGTGATAAGTCAGGCCACGTTGATGAAACCAGGATGAAGAAGCTTACCGAAGGCGCGAGAACCCTGGAATTACGGCGATGATGGCCGGAGAGACCCCGACAGCGATGGCGATCAAGGAAGAGAGGCCGGCTGCCGCTGCGGGGGCGATGGCTGCACCGACAGTGGCGGGCGCTTCGGCTTTCTTGAGCAACCCGGTATCGGGGGCAAGCACGCCGAGCGCCAGGCAGGTGACGACGGGCAAAGTGGGGCAGACCGAGTACCAGTCGTCTCTGACCGCCGGGCAGGTAAACGACAACGCCAAGTTTGACGATTACCTCGACTATGCGCATAGCTACCAGGGGCCGCCCGTACACACTATGCTCGTTGAGCAGAGGTTGTTCGTGCGGGTTGTGGACGGCAAGCAGCAGCCAATAGCCGGGGCGCGGGTGCAGGTCTTCGACGGCAACCGCCAGGTGTTCGACGGTAGCACGGTGAGCGATGGGCGGGTGCTATTCTTCCCAGGAATAGCAGGCAGCACGCAGGCGCGGCAATTCCGCGCGGTGGTGGGTCGTGGGCATGGGCAAGTAGAGAGCGTGGTCAAAGCCGGTGGGCCTGAACAGACCGTGTCGCTTGCGGGGGTGAAGGATAACACGGGGTCGGTGAACCTGGACCTGGTCTTCTTGCTGGATGCGACAGGCAGTATGGACGACGAAATTGACAAGATCGAGGGGACTGTAGACAGCATCGCAGCGCGAATCGAGCAGTTGCCAGGGAGTAGCAAGCCGCGCTTCGGACTTGTGGCCTATCGGGACCGGGGAGACGATTATGTAACGCGCTCATAGGACTTTACCTCGGATGTGGGGCAGTTCTCGGCTAACTTGTCGAATGTTCAAGCGGGTGGTGGGGGCGACACGCCCGAGTCGGTGAGTGCGGGCTTGCACGATGCGATACACCTGCCGGGGTGGGCCGATGCGAGCGGGGGTCGTCACCTGCGGATGATAGTGCTGGTGGGTGACGCGCCGCCACACCTCGACTATCCGAACGACTACGAGTACACCCAGCTATTGCGGGAAGCAGTGGCGGCGGGCATCAAGATATTCCCGATTGGGGCGAGTGGGCTTGACGATCAGGGCGAGTACATATTCCGCCAGTTCGCGGAGGTTACGCAAGGCCAGTTCGTCTTTCTGACCTATGCCAACGGCGTATCGGGTGCGCCAGGCCCGGCCACCGATCACCACGTCTCGGACTTCACAGTGAACAACCTTGATAGCCTGGTGGTCAACCTGGTCGCGGGCGAGGTCGCCGCGCAGACGGGGCAACAAAGCCAGGGGGCCAATGGTGGGGCTGTTCCGATGAGCGTAGTAGACGCTGCGCCGGTTGAGGGGAGCGGCGATGGGAGCGTGCTGGCCTCTTTGGAGGCGGCGATGCAGAGCGTGATCAGGCTAGTACAGAGCCAGGATGGGATGTTCTGGTTGGTAGTGCTGCTTGTCGTGGCGGCGGTGATCGGAGCGGCGCGTCCTTCTCGGCGCATAAGGCTTGCTATGCCTGTGCCGGACCTGGTTGTGCCGGAGAGTGGGGCTCCACCTTATTCAGATGAAATAGAAAGGGAGCTCGAAAGCAGCCAAGAGATGTCGTTGACAGACGGGGATCGAGCATGGCTCGGCCCGCAAAAGTCAGGGCAGCACACTATTCCGCTCAAGCGTCTCCCCCTTACATTCGGTAACGTGGCTCGCCAAGAAGCAGAGGCTAAAAAGCAGGTCTCGTGCCTGCCCTGCTCTCACACCGAAACATAAAGGTAAGACAAGAGGGCAGGCACGAGACCTGCCCCTACCTATCAAATCTTCAAAGCTCTTGTCGTGTCCTTTTTGTGTCTTGGAGTTTAGTTTAAGTTGGCCCTTACCAGTAACGGTCGTCGAGGGGCGTGTCGGATGAGCGAG
>JBBSGN010000165.1:0-6331 GCA_038254085.1 Chloroflexia bacterium
AAGGACGCAATCACTTCCCCTAATGACAATGTAATTAGAAGCACTGGCCTCCGGGCGGAGGCCAGTGCTTCTAATTATTGATAAACGTTATTGCCCGACGCAGAAGTAGATCACCGAAACGTGGTTGCTACTTGCGCCCTGGAAGGTGAGCGCCCAGCGACCCGGCACCAAGCTCGAATCGAGTCTGAGGGGCAAGGGGCCTATCGTACCGTCCGGGTTCACTCCCCCTGGTATGGGCGCTGGCGTGCCGAGTACTTGGCCCTGGGGCGAGGTAAACCAGAAAGACACTGCCTCACCTGCCCGGAAGCCCGTCGCAGCGAACACTATGGTATCGCCCACGCGCCCGTGATTCGGAGTGGCGCTGCCATCCACTGTGCCCGATGTGTCGCAGGTTGTGCCGGGCCGCGGAGGCGGGGGCGGGGCAGCCGAGGCCAACTTGAAGTATCCGACCGCCTTCACGTGGGTCTGGGTGCTTTCCATAGACATGGCCCAGATACCTGTCGGGCTGTCGGTGTGCGTGGTCAGGCTGACGAACACTTTACCTGCCCCGTCGGCAGGTTCCTGGAAGCGCGCGCCGAACACCGACTGGTCGGGGCGTGTAGCATAGATGCCTATGATCTCACCCGGGTGGAAGCCCGAGGCTTCGAACTCGAACACCGTGCCCGGAGCAGCGCAGTTCGGCGTGACCACCATGTTGGTGCTGGCCGGTATGCCTGAGCAGTCCGGGCCGGAAGGCACGGGCGTGTTGGTGGGGCCAGCCGGTGGTACGGGCGTGGGTTGCCCGGGATTAGGCACGACCGGAGTAGTCTGGGGCGTTTGGTATTTCTGCTTGTAGCGGAATGTGCCCAACTGCGACAGTAACACCTCATTTGGTGTGCCCGCGAACTCAGAGTGCAATTCGAACACCGCGCGCTCGAAGTATTGCACCTTGTAGGACTTGTGGTTGAGGTCCGACACCTCTATGAACTCTTCAGAGATCGGAAGGCCCTGCTGGGCGAGGCCGCCGTGCGTAGTCCAGTATTGCAAGAATATGCCGCCCACTCGCTTGCCTGTCTCAGGGAAGAGGTGGGAGTCGGGCGCGCTGCTAGCTAGCTGGCCCGATGCGCCGCTGGGGTACTTCTGGTGGTACAGGAAGACGCCCAGCAGCGAGAGAAGCACATCATTAGGGGCAGGGTTCTCCGGGTGTGCCTCGAACACGGCCCGCTCGAAATACTGCACGGTGTAGGTCTTGCCGTCCGTGTCGCTCTTCTCCTGCATCTCGTTAGAGATGGGGAAGCCCTGCTGGGCGAGGCCGCCATGGGTGTCCCAGTAGGTCAGAAACTTGCCCTGGACTGTCTTGCCGGTCTCCGGGAAGGTGCGGCTGTTGGCCTGCGCGTAGGATGGGGCCGTCCCGAAGCTGGGGAGCGCAAGCGCCAGTAATGCGAACAGTGACAGCCACCTTATCTTGGTGTTCTTCATAAGATCGGTACTCCTTTCACTTGCTTGATGACAATGATTCCGACATGAAGGCATCGAGGTCTGCAACATAGTCAAGCCCTCCTTGCTGTAAACCACGCGGCCAGGAAAGATAAGTACTATGATGCCACGCCGTCCTCTCGAAAGGCGCCTGACGTAGGGACACCAAGCGCCACGCCTCGCGCGGCGTATGCGATGTTCACTTCACAACCTCAGGCCAGCACCCTGACCGGATGCCGTCGGAACGCGAAACATAGTGCAATGCAATGCGGACCGATGATAGAGCGTAGAGCATCGTTACAGCAGCACTTGCGCGATATCATAGCACCACCGATAGTAATATGTCAAGCACCTGAGTGGACGACTATCCACCAAGAATCGGGGACTAACCAAGGATTCTCTAAACGTCAAGACGCAAAGACGCAAAGAGAATGGGTGAGAGGTGACGGGTGAGGGGTTGGCGGCTCTCGGTCTGCGCTCTCCATAGCCACAACCTCAACGATAAAACTCTTTGCGCGTCTTTGCGTCTTTGCGTCTTTGCGTTTCAACCTCCTGCTTCAGGCGCTTGAGATCGCTTAGTCCTCTACAGGTCCCGCTTGCTGAACTGTTGCATGGCGAGCGCCAGCGCAACTATGGTAAACGCCACTGCATATACTACCATCAGGCCGCTCGGCGTGGAGGCGGCCCCGAACAGGATGGCCGGGTTGTTAACGCCTATGTTGAGGAGCGGTGGCTGCATAAGCCCGGCGGTCAACCGCCATAGCGCCTCGACGGGCATGAGCAGACTCGTGACGATGCCAATATCCACCGCAGCGCGCGATTGCAACAGCGAGCCTATCTGCTCGATCCAGGAGCCGATGAAGGCCAGCCCATAGAACATGAACAGCACCACGCCGTTCGTGAGCGTCGAGAAGCGCGTGCCGCCCAATAGCGACAGCGACAGCAACACCAGCGCTTGTAGCGACACCAGCCCTATCACCTGTGGGATATTTAGGGGCAGATAGCCGCTTATCAGGTAGACCGACAAGATAATGCCGCCGCTCAACAACGCCAGGTATGGCACAAGCATCACCGCGTAGCCGATATATTTGCCCAGAACGATCTCCCAACGGCGAATCGGCTTGGTGGCTATGGCCTGTATTGTGTGCGAGGCGATCTCGCCCGATATGGTGTCCACTGATGCAAAGATCGCCAGCATGATGGTGAGGAAGTGGACTACATATAAGCCAGCTATCGTCAGGAAGTTGAGGCCCAGCGTTTTGGCGGCGGTACTGGCTGGCCCGGCAATATCTCTGGCATTGCTCAAGATGAAGGCCATGCCCGCATCATATAGCGCCACAAAGAGTATGCCGAGCAGCACCGCCGCCAGCACCATGCGCCGCCGTCGCGCCTCGTGAAAGGTCAGCCAGGTGATAGTCATTACGTTGTTCAGTGGGTTCATTGGCCACTGTCCTCTCTGCCCACTATATCTAGGAAAAGCTGCTCAAGCGATACCTTGTGCGGCGTGAGGGCATATAACCGTGCCCCACTCTCGACCACGCGCTCGGCGATTAAGGGCAGCATATCCTCGCTTTGCAGTGTCAGCTCCAGCGATGTTGCCACCGCGCCTGCAACCGCCGTCGCTATACCCTGATCACCGGCCTCTAGGAGCGCCGGTTTCGTGTTGAGCGGAGCCATATCCAGGAAGTGCCAGTCGGTTACCAGGTCGTCCAGGGCGGACAGCAGTGCGGGTGTCACTCGGTCCACGCGCAGTTCTACGTGCAACTGCCCCGCTCCAAGGGTGTGCAGTGACAGCGTGCGTAGCACAACGCCCTCCCTGATGAACGATACGCGGTCGCAGGTGGCCTCCACTTCGCCGAGGAGGTGCGAGTTGAGGAAGACGGTTGTGCCATGCGCCTTGAGGTCATGTATGATGCCGCGCACCAGCATCCGCCCGAAGGGGTCGAGCGCCGAGGTCGGCTCATCGAGTATAACTAGCTCAGGCTCATTCAGCAGTGCCTGCGCCAGCCCTATGCGCTGGAGCATGCCCTTTGAGAAGCCGGAGATAGGCCGTTTAGCGTGCTCGCTCAAACCTACCAGGTCAAGCACCTGCGGGATCCGCCGCTTGCGAGCCTGCGTGCTCATGCCATAGAGCCGCCCGTATACATCGAGCAGTTCGTGCGCCTGGAGCCATTCGTGGAAGCGAAAATGCTCAGGCAAGAAGCCTATACGCGCCATAGTGGGCGTGTCGCCGGGTGGATGCCCAAGCACGCTTGCTTCGCCCCCGTCTGGCCTCACCAGCCCCAGCAGCATTTTCACAGCGGTGCTCTTGCCTGCCCCGTTCGGCCCCAGGAACCCGAACACCTCGCCCCTGGGCACCTCCAGTGTCAAGTCCGCCACAGCGACTTTGTGCCCGTAGGTCTTGCGAAGGCCCTTGGTTCGGATGACGAGATCATTCACTTTGTAGCCTCCCGCTTGTTTGACGAAGGATGACGGACGACCGACGTGAGACAGGCGTGCTTACCGGCTATCATCTTCTCTCGTCGTGGGTCGTCCGTCGTCCTTCGTCCCTACTTCACCGAGCGCGCCGCCGCGAGCATGGCTGCCTCTTGTGAGGCCGCGCCTTCGCCGGCCAGGGCATAGAAGCGGTCGCCACGCTGCCAGTAGAGGACCGAATAGCCAGCGGGAACGCCCGCTCTGTTGCCGAGGATTGGACTATTGGCTCTGCCCGCACTGCCGTCCACTATGAGGCCCTGCGCGTCGCCGATTTGTACCTGGCGCACATTGTTCATGTCCTGGGGGAAGGGCAAGACCAGAGTGCTGGTCCAATCTATCTGCTTGCTTAGAGCGTCCGCCTTGTCGGGCGGCATTCCTACAACCTCGAGTGCGGCCTTGCCTAGCTGCGCCAACTCCACGCCTTTGGGCAGGTTGGCAGTAGGCGAGCGACCCTGCACCAGGATCATATCGTAGTCGCTGCCCTGGTAGTGTAGCATGGCGGCTGGCGGGATTTCCGCGCTGATAGGCGCTGTGCCGAGCGAGTCGGGCAGCGTTACATCGGTGATGTTGAGCGCCGACAGAATCTGGCGGAGCGTATTCAACTGTACCTGGAAGCTGACACTGCTTTTATCCGCGACGGTTATCTCCTGCGTGATAGGCTTGCCCGGAAGAGCGGACGGTTGCTCAAGGGCGAACCCGACCGCCTGGGAGGCTTCCCGTACAGAGCCTACTGTGTGCGGGTTCCGTATGCCGCCGTTGATGATGGGCCTCGATGCGAACAGGCTGGCCGGGTCGAAGTCGAGCGTTTGTAGTTGGGCCAGGCGGTTAGAGCCGACGGGCACGAACACCACCGAAGTGGCCCGGAAGTTTTGCAAGAACTGGTCGGCGGCGGCGCGCAGGGGTGGCAAGGCCACCAAGCTCAACACCAGCACGGCGGCCAGCGCGGAGAAGATCGCCCGGCGTTGGCCGGACCGGAAAGAAGTCAAGGTTTGCATTATCGTCCTCCTGTCTTTATGAACGGTGTTTGGTCTGATTGGGTCTAACATTTGCGGGTCAGAGTGAGGTTCAGCCGTTTGGCGGGCACTCTCAGAGTGGCGTTCGGCTTCCAGCCTGCGCCGCATCTGCTGCCATGCGACTTGGGGCTGCGGCATAGACGTGGGAGCAAGGCCGGCTAGTCGCGCCTCTACGACCCCTGTCAGAGCGCGCAATTCGGCGAGCCTGGTCTGGCAGGTATCGCAACCAGCGAGGTGTTCCTCGATTGCTGCACGCTCCATAGGTGAGAGTGTGTCGGCAACGGCCAGGTAAGCCCTCAGTGTTCCTTCGTCATAGCATTGCATCATGTCTTCCTCTTTTCTAGCGAGTCTTCAGGCTCCATTATGCGCATCGCCTCGTATGCGGCCACGAACGCTCGCTCGGCGCGAGCGAGCAATGTGCCCACCGACCCAGGCGCTACGTTCAACGCCGCGGCGACCTCAGCCAGCGAGAAACCCGCATAACGCAACAGCAGCAATTTGCTCTGGCGCTCTTGGAGCCGGGCCAGCACCTCGCGCACCTGGCTTCGCTCCTCGGAGCGTAGTAGTTGAGCGTAAGGGTCAATCTCCTGGGGCGCATCGAACCGTTCCAACCGCTCCTGGGCGCGCCGCTCACCTCGCAGCGAGTTATAGCCCTTGTTGAGCGCCACCCGGCACAGCCAGGCCACCAGGGTTGCCTCTTGTGAAAGGGACGGCGCGTGACGGTAAAGCTCCAAGAAGGTCTCCTGGGCCAGGTCTTCCGCCGCCTCTCGGCTGCCTACCAGGCTGTACAGTACCCGATAGACCTGGCCGTAGTGGCGCAAGAACAGGCTCTCAAAGGCCGCCTGGTCGCCCCGCCCCAGGCGCGCGAGCAGCAAACTGTCGGACTCGGTCACTCTACATCAGTTCCAAAGCTTTGGGATAAAGGCCATTCCATATATATAACACCGCAGGGTTCGCTTTTTTGACATTCTATACTTTTAGCCCTGGGATTCCACGCAGCACAAATAACCTTGATGAATAGTATCGAGGCTATTTGTGCTTTTCAAGCGACCAAGCAGGTTGTCCGGCGGCAAATGAGCGCGAGAACGGAGAACCTCCTAGAGGAAAGGGAATGTCGGGTGGTGATGGGCGCTGATTTTGTGCGAACCTAACCGCCTGTCTAAATGAAAATAGAAGTAGCCGATACCCGCTAGGCCCAGCATCAGCCCAGGCGTTTCTCCGGCCTCAGTGTCGCAGGGCCAGGCGATTGGGCGATAGATGAGAAGCGCTCGGCCCCCTCGCCGGTCCTTGCGAAGTGAACGAAGGCGGGGCGCTGCTCAGGGGTGATGTGGAAGAAATCGGCTAATAGATCGGCCACCTGCTTGGAGGGGTGGCGCACGCCCGACTCA
>JBBSGN010000166.1:0-6310 GCA_038254085.1 Chloroflexia bacterium
AGTGACGGGTGGCCCAACCGGCAGCGGCATCGAGACCGCTTCCTCGCCCGCTAATGCCCCCGGCGCGCCCGGCCACGCTATCGTAGAGGGTCTGGCCGAATCGGACCTGAGCGGCGTGGACATCGGTAGCACCGGCCAGGCCGGTGGCACAGCTCCTGGCAATGCTACCCAGGCAAGCGGTATGCCCGAAACCTCCAAGTCGCTGGGCAACGAGAGCCAGAGCTAGGGATTAGGGGTCGGTAGTCGGTAGTCGGTAGTCGGTCGTCAATAGAAACAAATAGGAGGACAAAACAATGGGAGTAATGGAGAGATTGTCTACGCTGATCAGGGCTAATATCAACGATATGCTCGACCAGGCGGAAGACCCAGAGGTAATGCTCAACCAGATACTGCGCGACATGGAGAGCGAAATCGGCAAGGCACGCTCGCAGGTAGCCGACATGATGGCCCAGGAAAAGATTTTCCAGGACGACCTCAAGGCCGAGCAGGACAAGTCGAGCCACATGGAGCAGCGCGCCGAGCAGTACGTCAGCCAGGCCAACGATGCGATGGCTCGCGAGGCCCTCAAGCGCAAGAGCGACTCGGACGCCAACATCTCTGTCTTGCAGCAGCAGGTCAACGCCCAAAGCGAGATGGTATCGCGCCTCCGCAGCCAGCTTGACACCCTACAACAGAAGTACCAGGACGCCCTCAGCAATCGCGACACCCTACTCGCCCGCCACCACCGTGCCCAGGCCCAGCGACAGATCACCCGCACGATGAGCAATCTCGATGTAACGGACTACGGCAGCGACCTCTCGCGCATGGAGAATCGCATCCGCTCGGAAGAGGCCCACGCCAGCGCCGAGGTCGAACTAAACAGCGATACGGCAAGCGGCGGTAGTAGCAGCATGTTCGACGACAATGAGCGCAGCGCCCAGATAGACCAACAACTGGCCGACCTCAAATCCCGCATGGGCATGAGCGGCACTTCAGGCTCTACCTCCGGCTCCGGCAGCACAATCGGCAGCGACACGCGCAATCTGGGTAAGAATCAAGGGCAGTAGGTCATTATGGAACCGCCAAAACGCCAAGAATAACAAGATTCTATTGTTTGTTATTCTTGGCGTTTTGGCGGTTCATAAACAAAGGAGAAAACGCATGGCGATATTAGATGTAATTGAGTTTTTGGACCCGACGGGGCAGCAGATTGTGCATCGTGTGCCGGAGGGTGGGTCGGGCGAGTTCAGGTTGGGATCGCAACTGGTTGTGCGCGAGAGCCAGGTGGCGGTGTTCTTCCGCGACGGCAAGGCGCTTGACGTGTTCGGACCAGGGCGGCATACGCTGTCCACAGCCAACATACCGCTCCTCGCTAACCTGATTAGCATACCGTTCGGCGGCACTTCGCCCTTCCGTGCCGAGGTGATCTTCGTCAACATGGCCGACCTCATTGACATGAAGTGGGGCACCATGGAGCCTGTCACCTTCCGCGACAGCGAGTTCGGCATGGTGCGCCTGCGAGCCTTCGGCGCTTACGCGATGGCGGTGGCCGACCCACAACTATTCGTGAACAAGATTGTCGGCACGCAGGGCATCTACGAGACCACACAGATAGAGGACTATCTCCGCAATATCATCGTGTCGCGCTTCAACGACGTGCTGGGCCAGACGATGAAGACGCTGCTCGACCTGCCCGCTCAGTTCAATGAGTTGGGCGCGGCGTTGCGCGCCTCGGTCACGGACGACTTCGCCAACCTGGGCCTCAACCTCAAGGCGCTCTTCGTCACGTCCATCACCCCGCCGGACGAGGTGACAAAGGTGATAGACCAGCGCACCGGCATGGGCGCTGTGGGCGACATGCAAAAGTACATGCAGTTCCAGGCGGCTCAGGCGATGGGCGGCCTCGCGCAAGGCGGCGGTCAAGGCGCCGGCTCCGATGTTGCGGGTGTGGCAGGCGCAGGGCTGGGTTTGGGCGCTGGCATGGGCGTAGGCGCTGGCATGGCGCAAATAATCGCCCAGGGGATGCGAGGCGAGGGCACGGGCACACAGGGCGGCGCCACCACGCAGCCCACCCCAGCCCAACCCGGCTCGACGGCCACATCTGAGGCGGCTACGATCACTTGCTACAACTGCCACGCGCAGATACCGGCCAACTCCAAGTTCTGCCCCGAATGCGGCGCGAGCCAGACCCCCAAGACCTGCCCCAACTGCGGCACCCAGAACCTCCCCAACGCCAAGTTCTGTGTGAATTGTGGGACCAAGCTGGAGTAGACCCCAAGTTGCTCTTTACCGCCGAGCGAGAAAAGAGATAAACCTCAAACACAAAAACTGCCGGAGGCAGTTTTTGTGTTTGAGGTTTATCAAGGAAAGCGTAAGGGGATTGTTAGTAATGAATGCTCGGCTCTAATTGTCCGCGCGGGCCTTGTTGCCTTGTTATGCTCAAAGTTTGGTGATAGAATTGGAACACTCAGGAGACCCATGCAGGCTAATGCCTGGTCTCTTGGGCTGCGAACGGACGTTACAGTTACTGTCAACATAAGGAGGAGGTTCAAGATGTTCAAGATGTTCAGGCGGGTTCGTTTAGGCTCAATTACTGCGCTGGCAATTGGGGCGATGCTGCTGGTGGCGTGCGGCGGAGAGCTTGCTACCGCCATACCGGGCGCCCCCACCATCGAGCCGACTACGGCGGCGGGCATAGCCACCACCGTTTCGGGGGCGGCAGACACGGCCGTTGCTGCCGGGAACACGGCTGTATCTGGTGCCGGCACAGTCATATCCGAGGCCGCTACGGCCCTTCCCACTACGGTTGCGGGCGCGGCTACCTCTATAGCGGGCGCGCTCGGTTCGGGCCCGATACCCATCGGCATCGGCGTGGCGCAGACGGGCGCTGTGGCCTTGCTGGGCCAGGAAGAAGTGACCGGCGCGCAGGTGGCCGAGAAGTTCTTCAACGACAAAGGCGGCGTCAACGGCACACAGATCAAGCTGATATTCCAGGACACGGCGGGCGATGAAGCGGGCGCTATCAACGCCTTCCAGTCCCTTATCAACCAGGGCAACGTGGTGGGCATAGTCGGCCCCACGCTGTCGCAGCAGGCGTTCAGCGCCGACCCCATAGCCGACCGCGCCCACGTGCCGGTGCTTGGCCCGTCCAACACCGCCAAGGGCATCCCCCAGATTGGCGATTATATAGCGCGTGTGTCGGCCCCCGTAGCCGTAGTCGCTCCCAACGCGATTGACGCGGCGCTTGGTATCAACCCCAACATCAAGAACGTGGTGGTGCTGTACGCCCAGGACGACGCCTTCAGCAAGTCCGAGACGGGCACATTCCAGGACACGGTGAAAGCCAAGGGTCTCAACCTGACGCAGGTGCTGACCTTCTCGACGAAGGACACGGACTTCCAGAAGCAGGCCACCGACACCATCAGCCAGAAGCCCGACCTGGTGATCGTCTCCGGCCTGGCGCAGGACGGCGGCAACCTGGTCAAGCAATTGCGCGACCTGGGCTACAAGGGCCTGATAATCGGCGGCAATGGCCTCAACACCGCCAACGTCTTCAAGGTGTGCCAGGCGCAATGCGACGGCCTGATCATCGCCGAGGCGTACAGCCCCGAAGCCAATACCGACATGAACAGTCAGTTCAAGGAGGCGATGAAGGCCAAGCAGGGCGATAAGCCCCCATCTCAATTCAACGCCCAGGCGTTCACCGGCGTGCAGGTGTTCGTCGAAGCTCTCAAGTCGCTGGACAACAAGAGCAAGATCAGCGGCATGTCGCTCGCCGACCTACGCACGGCCCTCAACAAGGAAATCCTGGCAGGCAAGTACGACACTCCGCTAGGCTCCATCTCCTTCACCCCCGAAGGCGAGATCAACCAGGCGAAGTTCTACGTAGCCCAAATCAAAATGAACCCCGACGGCACGACCGGGACGTTCACGTACATCAAGTAGGGACGAAAGACGGAGGACGAAGGACAAAAGACGAAGGAGCTTATCAGCGTTCGTCCTTCGTCTTTCGTCCTTCGTCGCCTAACCACGTACCAGACCCATGGACCTTACCTCTTTCGTCCAGTCCCTCCTCAACGGGCTGTCTATAGGCAGCGTGTACGCTATCTTTGCGCTGGGGTATACGCTAGTCTTCTCTATATTGGGAATCATCAACTTCGCGCACGCGGCAGTGTTCACGCTGGGGGCGTATTTTACGTATGCGCTGGTGGGCGGGGCAGTAGGGTTCAACGGGCTGCTCGCCAACAAGGCGCTCCCTTTTGGGCTACCGTTCGCGCTGGCCCTTATTCTGGGGAGTGTACTGGCCGGGTTGGTGGCTGTCATTATCGAGGTGCTGGCTTTCCGGCCACTTAGAGCTAAGAGGGCTGACCCATTGTTAACTCTCGTCTCCAGCCTGGGCGTGGCGATACTCATTACCAACCTGATACAGTACCTGGTCGGGGCCGAGCCTTATTCGTTTCCGTCGAACACTTATGAGGGCCTGCCTCCCGCCATCAACTTCGGTACGCCAAACAGTCCCATTCCGATACGCTCCGCACAGGTAGTCATCTTCGGTGTATCAGTGGTTATCCTGGTGATTCTCACGTTCATAATCAACTACACCCAGTTCGGCAAGGCGCTACGGGCGGTGGCCGAGGATGCCACCACCGCCAGCCTGCTCGGCATCAACACCGACTTCTACATCCTGCTCGCCTTCTTCCTGAGCGGCTTTTTGGGCGGTGTAGCGGGCACACTTGTGGGCTCAAGCGTTACGATTGCGGGGCCCTACTTCGGCATTTCGTTCGGCCTCAAGGGGCTGGCGGTGATCGTGCTGGGCGGGCTGGGCAGCATACCGGGCGCGGTGGCGGGCGGGCTGGTGATCGGCCTGGCCGAGTCGTTTCTGCCCGCCGAGCTCTCCAGTTACAGGGACGCGGTGGCCTTCGCGGTGCTGTTTATCGTGCTGCTAATCAGGCCGCGCGGTCTGTTAGGACGCACACAAATCCAGAAGGTATAGAGCGGCGCAATGGCTACATTCTTCAACACATACGGCTTCCTGATAGTCTCCATGCTGTTGGCGGCGCTGCTCGCGCTGTCCCTGTATCTGCCCCTCATGGCGGGGCAATTGTCGCTGGCAAGCCCCGGCTTCTACGCGCTTGGGGGCTATATCGCCGCCGTATTATCAACGAGAGTGTTCGTGACCCAGCCGGGGGGGCTGTTCCCTGTGCCCCTCGTGCTGCTGGAGATGCTGATCGGGGGCCTAGCTTCGGGCGTGCTGGCGATTATCGTGGGCGTGCCTGCCCTCCGTTTGCGTGGCATATACCTGGCGCTGGCGACCATTGCGTTTATTGAAATAGTGCAGGTGCTGGCCCTCAACCTCGAAATTACAGGCGGCGCGGTAGGTATCTTCGGCATACCTCAGCCTTTCAAGACGCAGATCGAATATATATGGATAGCCGCCCCTCTGCTGTTGATTGTCGCGCTCTTCGTCTACCGCCTGGAGCGCACGCGGGTGGGCCGGGCCTTCATCGCCATACGCGAGGACGAGCTGGCCGCCGACGCGATGGGCGTCAACCCCACGACCAACAAGGTACTGGCCTTCACGATGGGCGCTATCGTAGCGGGCACAGTGGGGGCGCTCGGCGCGCACTTCCTCAACACCTGGAACGCCCGGCAGGGGACGTTTGACGCCAGCATAGGCTACCTGGCCTTCGTGCTGATAGGCGGGTCGTGGACCTTCCTGGGGCCTGTGCTGGGCGGTATGGCGCTTACGGCGCTGCCGGAGGTGCTGCGTAGCATGTCGGACAACGGCGCGCTGCCTTCCTGGCTGGGCGAGTTTATGAAGGACGGACGCTTTATCATCTACGGTTTCCTGCTGGTGCTGGGCACGGTGTTCCTCCCCCAGGGCTTCGTCAGTCCCGCCCTTTTCGAGCGGCGCAGTAAGCGCAAGGAAGGCAAAGAAGTACCGCCCGCCAGCCCCGCACAAAGGGGGCAGGGGTTGGGGGTCAGTTAGAGATTAGGGGTAGAGATTAATGTACGCAGAAAAACGGCTGTGTGTCTGTTCGGAGCGAGGTATGGAGAGTAAAAAACTCACCGCAGAGGCGCAGAGGACACAGAGGACCACGCAGAGAAACAAGAATAATCTCCGCGTTACTCTGCGTCCTCTGCGCCTCTGCGGTGAGTTTCTCTGCCAGTGTGGACTGGCGACATGACGGCACTCGCTCTCTCCAATCAGGCCGCGCCCGCGCTTGCTCCGGCCCCTATGCTGGAAGTCCATTCCATCACGCGCCGCTTCGGTGGCCTGGTGGCGGTGAACAACGTCAGCTTCGACGTGCAGCCGGGCGAAATCTTCGGG
>JBBSGN010000167.1:0-6299 GCA_038254085.1 Chloroflexia bacterium
ACTACAACAAACGTCAACGTGCTTACATCCTCAATCCTCGTCTCAAAGGTATTCTCTCTCTGCTGTTTTAATCACTCCCACGTACTCGCAGACATAGCGAGATCATTGCCATAGAGCACTTCGATTAAAGAAACAACGTACAAGCTAGGACCGTTCTACCTTCTTCATTGCTACTCCTGACTATCCTGCTGTGCTCTGCCATCTGCTTGATGATGTGCCTATTGTTGGCATCGTACACGAAGTTGGGATCGCTAAACTACCCCATATTAACTGCGTCATCCTAGTCACGTCGTTCCATATCATTACCGTCAGGTTTCTTGGGTGTTTTCTGAGGATTGGGGAAAAAGACGTAGACCACTACAAAGGCCGAGATGCCCAACACCCAGCCAGGCACGGACCAAGCAAGTGAAGAACTGTCATGGTGCTGGTGCAGCGCCTATGCATATGTCAGGCACAATACGCTACCCCAAGCCAAAGCGAACCAGACCCATATCTTCGCCAAGCCCTTCTTTTGCCCAACTGGAAACCCTAATAGAAACCCTCACCCAACCAAACCCAGCAAGAAAAAGAGCAAAACGGCCAGATAGCCCGGCATGAACTCGGTCACTTTAAGCATGATGCCACCGATTATCCCAGCCAAGACAAGTACGATGGGAAGGCGTACCCAGATGTTGTCATGAATTATAAAAAGAGCGCGCCCTAACAGACTTGAGCGACGGAGGTCCTCCTCCTCCGTAGCCAACAACTCGGCGCGAGCCTCGTCGTCACTTTGATTCGGGCCATGAGTGGGACTATCGCTCATCTTACCTTCCTACAGCCTTTTGCTTTGCCTGCTAATATTACGGCGCACTGATCACGCTGGGATTGCCCTGTAGCCATTAGTTGTCAATGCTAATGCCTGTGATCCAAAGGTAAGAGCAGAGTCACTTGTGCGCCCTATCTGAATTGAAAAAGTGAGGAAGGACTGAAGGACGGATGCATTGCTCTGAGGGCGAACATGCAAATTGCGTACCCCACGTTGCCCAATCAGCCTTCTATCTCGGCGTCCCCGGATGAGTTCGCAGTATGCTCTAGTAAACAGTGCAAGATTTCGCGTGCGTCCCTAAGCATATGGCTCGAGATTTCATTTTCGTCTCAATAGCGAAAATCTGCTCCGTTACTGACGTTAGTAGTGCTGGTGCTACTGGTTAGCTGACTGATATCCCACAGACCTATCCACGAAGGCCACCACCTCCTCGCGGCGGGGAGGGTTGGCCCCGGCTCGTGAGCAGGTCAGCGCGGCCACCGCTGCCGCGAAACGCAGAGTGTTGGCAAGCTCGTCGCTATTCATTCGTTCCAGCGCGGCGCGCGAACTAACCCCTCGTTCGGCCAGCCCAGCTAGCAACCCAGCGCTGAAGGCGTCACCCGCGCCCACCGTGTCGGCCACCTGCACCGGGAATGTTGGCGTCTCCCACTGGTCTGCGCCACGCAACGCCAGCACGCCCCGGCCCCCGCGTGTCACCGCAACCAACGCAGGGCCTTGCGCCAGCAGATGGGCGGCATAGCTCCCAACGGTCTCTTCCGGCGCAAGCCAGGCGATGTCCGCTGCGCTCAACTTTACTATATCGGCTAGCGAGAAGAACTTATCCAACAGCCCCCGGTACGCCGTTTCGTCGCCAACCAGCCCCGGACGCAGATTAGGGTCGAACGACAGCAAGGGCGGACGCGCATTCTCCTTGAGACGCTCGACAGTAGCCAGCACGGCGGCGGGCGTGCTGCCCCTCAGCAGGCTGATGGAGCCAAAGTGGAGGATGGCTGTCTCCTCGAATAGAGCGGTGGGCACTTCTTCGGCGGTCAAGAGGGTATCCGCTGCTCCTTCTCCGTAGAACGCGAAGACAGGCTCTCCATCCTCTATCGCTACGAAGCCTAACGTGCTTGGCGCATCTGCCGAGAGCAGGAAGCGGATGTCAATGCCCTCTTGCTCAATGAAGCTTCGCAGGTAGCGCCCAAAGACATCGTTTGACTCCTTGCTCGCGAAGGCTGCCGGCTGGCCCAACCTCGCCACCCCGACGGCCACATTGAGGGGCGCGCCGCCTGGGTGCATACTGAACCCGACCGTCTGCCCTCCCTCCTGTATGGGCAGGAAGTCAATCAGAAGCTCGCCCATGCAGACGATTTTGGACTTTGGACTTTGGATTTTGGATTTGGGGGTGGTCATTGGATAGCTGTTGCGTCTTCTAAGAAGGTGGCGGCGGCTGTTGCCGTCTGCGGCGACTCTGCAAGCTGCCGAAGTACTTGGAGCGGCAGGGTAACTGTAGCCAAGCCTAACTCGGCCAGGGCCTCAATCTCTTCGGGGGCGCGCACGCTGGCCGCCAGAATCTGCGCACCGGCGCGCTGAATGTCGAGGGTACGCTGCATCTGCCCCACAAGGCCGAGCGCGTCCAACCCCGCATCGCGCATACGCCCCAGGTACACTGCTATGTAGTGCGCCCCCACGCTCTGGGCCAGCACAGCCTGACGCACAGTGTAGACCGCCGTAAGGGTCACGCGCAAGTGTTGCGCCGTCAGTTGTGCGGCAGCAGCATAGCCTACAGCAGTAGCCGGAATCTTCACCACCACCCGCTCTGGGTCGAGTTGGGCGAGTGATGTTCCTTCGCGGACCATCCCCTCCAAGCCGCCAGCGTATGTTTGCAGATGTAACTCACGCGCTCCACTCGCTATCGCCTCCCGCGCCAGCCCCGGCACACCCTCTGCCCGCACATTTGCCCGGCGCAGCAGCGTGGGATTGGTGGTGACGCCGTACACAAAGCCGCTCGCCAACGCTTCCCTTATTTCTCTTATATCCGCGCTGTCAATATAGATTCGCACTATTTGACCTCTACTCTCTGACCCGTTCTTGCAGACCTATATAGCGCGTCAATGGTTCGCATATTGCCCAGGCTGTCTTGCAGCGTATAGCTTAGAGGGCGATTATTCAGCACCGCATCCGCAAAGTGCTCGACCATCAGGCGGTACTCATACGCACCAGGCACCGCCACAGTCTGACTCGCAGGCTTGCGGTCAATGAGAATCTGAACTGGTTCTTCGCCTACACGGAACGGCTCGGTGAGGGTAATACGGCCTTCCGTGCCTGAAACGGTGAGCCATTCTTGCATATCTACACCAGTCTGCATACTGCAATCAATGGTTGCGAACGCGCCATTGGGGAAGTCCAGCATGCCGACCACCGTCGAGTCGACGCCGGTTGCGGCCCATTCCGCGCTCGCACTCGCGCTAACAGGTTCCGCGCCCACCACCAACCGCGCAACATTGACGCAATAGCAGCCCAAATCCAGCAACGCGCCCCCGGCCAGCTCCTTGCTCCAGCGCACATCGTCCGGGTGGTTCAGGAAAAAGCCGAAGCTGGCCCGCACGATCTTGACCTCCCCGATTGCGCCGTTCGCCAATAGCTCTTGCAGGCGCGCGATCTGCGGGTGGTAGCGGTACATGAACGCTTCCATCATCTTGACTCCGTTCGCCTCGGCTGCGGCGATCATCTCCTCTACCTCGGCTGCATTGGCGGCAATAGGTTTCTCGCACAGCACGTGCTTGCCGTTTTGCGCCGCCCGCACGCTCCACTTCTTGTGCAAGGCGTTGGGTAGCGGCACGTACACCGCGTCAATTTGGTCCGAGGCCAGCATTTCGTCGTAGCTGCCGAAAGCGAACGGCACGTCTCGTTCGCTTGCCCAGGCTTTAGCGCGGCCCAGGTCGCGGCTGGCAATAGCTCTCAATTCAGCGTTGCTGGACATTCTAATGCCCCTCACCACCGCGTCCGCAATGCGCGCAGTGCCGAGTACGCCGAAGCGGAGTCTAAACTGTTGCATATGCTCCCTCCTTGTCAATAACCGCTAACCCGACAACTCCTGCGGGACAAACACCAGCTTCTCCAGCGCACGTTGCGCCGCCAACACCAGGAGGAAGGCCGGGGCGAGCGTCACGAGTAGGGCCGCAGCCGCGACGGGCCATTCCAGGTCGCGCTCGAAGGCGAAGAAATCGCGCATCGCCACCGGCAGCACAGTCGGCGGGTGCTCGGTGAGCAGGCTGGGCAACAAGTACAGGTTCCAGTCCAGCACGAACACCAGCACGGCGGTTGCCACTACGCCACCGGTGGCCACAGGCAGCACCACTCTCCACAACACCGTCAGCCACGACGCCCCGTCCAGGTGGGCTGCTTCGTCTAGCGAGTGTGGAATGCGTACCAGATACCCGCGTAGCAGCCATAACGCCAGGGGCAGTTGTGCCGCCGCGCTCGCAAGCACAAGTCCTATAAACGTTCCGCGCAGCCCAATCGCGCCCTCGACGTTCGCCAATGGCAGCCCGTAGGCTATTAGAGGGCTTACGGCCAGTACTAGCATCCCTTGCATCAGCCCGTCGGCACGCGCCGAGCGAGTGTGAGCCAGCCGGTAAGCCGCAGGGAAAGCAGCGGTTATCGTTAACAGAGTTGCAGCCACGGAGACAGCCAACGTGTACACGAACTCGGTGAGGAAGGCAGGCTCGAAGGTAGTCACCTGCGCGAAATTGTCCAGGGTGGCCGTGCCTTCCAATTTCACCCCGATGGGTTGCAGGCCAAGCGCCGCCAGCAAGGTCCACAGCAGGGGCAGCAGACATAGCCCCAGGCCGATGCCAATGCCAAGCCCACGCTTTACGCTTTTCCAGCGAGAGTTCACGTCGTCTCCACGCGCACCAGCGCCATGTAGGCCACCCCTATTATAAGCACCAGCCCTACGAGGAGCCAGGATGCCGCCGTGCCGAGCGGCCAGTTGTGCGCGTCCACGACCAGGCTGTAAGCATACAGGGCGGGCGTAATAGTGTGCGAGCCTGGCCCACCTCCGGTCAATACCAGAATGCTGTCGAAGGTGGTGACGCTCTGAGCGACCAGCAGGAGCAGCACCGTGAGGAGCAGTACGCGGATGCGTGGGATTACCACCACCCGCCACGTAGTGAGGGCCGGGCTGCCCATCACGGTTGCCTGGTCGAACTCCTCCTGGGGCACGGCCAGCACGCCGGGCAACAGCAAAAAGGCTGCAAGCGGCGTCATGCGCCAAACCTCGACCAGCGCGACCGACAACAGCGCCCATCGTTGGTCGGCAAGCGGACTGGATCCCCCTCCGGCCTCGAACCACCCGGCGACCCAACCGACCAGCCCCACCTGGCTGTTGTACAGAAAGTGCCACATCACCCCCGCCGCTATGGGGCTAACTAACCAGGGCGCAAGCAGCAGAACACGAACCAGGGAGCGCCCAGGAAAGGGGCGGCGCAACAGCCCCGCCAGCCAAAGACCCCCCACAACCTCTACCGGCACCGCGAGCAGCATCAAAAGCAGCGCGTTCGCAAACGCCGCCCCCACACTAGAATCGGCCAGCACGGCCCGATAGTTGCCCAGCCCCACGAAATGCCAAACTCCTCCGGCGGGCGTGCTGTCGGTGAACGTGTTGAATAGCCCAACAGCCGCAGGCACGGCCAGGAAGAGTAGCACGAGCAGAGTGGCAGGTCCGAGGGCCAGCCAACTCCAATCGGGGTGCCGGGCTCGTGGGCTGACTGTGCGCATGGATTCCGTAAGGCACGATCTGTAGGGGCGGTGCGCGAACCGCCCCTACTTCGTGGTCTATTTGGCGGTCCACCCACCGTCTATCACCAGTGCCGAGCCGGTGACGAATGCCGCTTCGTCGGAGGCCAGGTAGAGGGCGGCGTAGGCTATCTCGTCGGGCAGGCCCATGCGCCCAAGTGGCTGGCGGGCGTGGAGTTGCTGGCGAACCTCGTCTTTCGTGTCCGGGAAGTTGCGCTCCAAAAAGCCCTCGACGAAGGGCGTATGCACCGTGCCGGGGCAGATCGCGTTAGCCCGGATGCCTTGTGAAACGAAATCAATGGCAACCGAGCGAGTGAGAGCGATCACCGCGCCTTTGCTGGCTCCGTAGGCCACGCGACGATCCACGGCGATCATACCCGCCACTGAGGCGATGTTCACCAGCACTCCGCCGGGCGGGTTCTGGGCTATCATTTTCTCCACAGCGTACTTGGAGCAAAGGAACACGCCTTTCAGGTTCACCGACATGACCCGGTCGAACTCTTCCGCGCTGGTCTCCAGCAGGTTGCCTACCTGGCTGATGCCGGCGTTGTTCACCAGGATGTCGAGCCGCCCATGCTGTTGCGTGATGGCCGTGATTACGTCTTTTACTTGCGCCTCGTCCGCCACGTTTAACGCCTGTGCGCTCGCTGCTCCACTGGCTGCCTGAATCTCGGCCACAACCGCCTCGGCTGCCTGTGTGTTGATGTCGGCCACC
>JBBSGN010000168.1:0-6225 GCA_038254085.1 Chloroflexia bacterium
ACCTGACCTTAGTGGCAGCCGCAGCCCTTGGCCGAGCCTGCGTCCTGGCCCGTGTCGAAGGAATGGCCGCAGCCGCACGAGCGAACCGCGTTCGGGTTGAGGATGCGGAAGCCGCCGCCCATCAGGCTATCCTCGTAGTCAATCTGTGCGCCCGCCACATAACCGGCGCTCATCTCGTCCACGTAGAGCTTGAGGCCCTCTACGTCAATCGTGAGGTCGTCGTCGGCAGGCTGGTCCTCGAAGGCCATGCCGTAGGACATGCCGGAGCAACCGCCCGGATAGACGAACACGCGCAGGCCGAGGTCGGGGCTGGCGTTCTCCTGCTGGGAGATAAGCTCACGCAGTTGGGCAGCCGCCGCACTGGTCATGTTGATAAGGTCTGTGTTGGTGGCCACGGATGTGGCCTTCTCGGTCTGGGTGTCAATAGCCATCTCTTTATATCTCCTTATATAATGCTTGCCCTCTTGAGTCTATTCTACCAGATGATAGGCGGGTACGCAAGGGGGACCGAAGGACGGGAGTGATTAAAAGAGAAGAGACAAATTACCCCTGAGGCGAGGGTTGGAGTTGTAGACGCGCTGGCGACGATTGTAGTGCCAGACGAACAGACGCACGGCTCGCCGAGAGCATGATGCATCTGGAAAAGCAGCGACTTCTACGCTTGAGCCTGCCGAGATAGGTGCGTAGGTCAGCATTCACCCCCTCAATGGTGTAAGTCTCGTCCTTGCCATGCGAGATGATGTATCTTTGTTAGTACCTTTGTTAGTACCTTGCGGGTTGGGAAGCCACAGAAGCTCTCCGTATACTGCTAGTTCATCTGTGCAATATCTGTTGACGATCTGTTGGCGAAAGGTAGCTCGTCAGCATAAGCTTGCTTATGCTCCTAACTACGCTCCTCCACCACCTCAGCACCTACGATCAGCCGACTTTCTCTGGCTACAGACACCACTGTATAGGTGTAGAGCGCTTCTCCGTCCTGTTTTTTTCTCCTACGAAAGTGAACAGCTCGTCCGTCTCAACAGTCTCTGTGGGAGTATTGTCTGTCACCTTCTCAGGAAGAGAAGCAGCATACGCATTCACCCAATTGATAACACCCACATAATGGATTGATAACACTCACATAATGGACGGAAAACACCTTACCTACTCCTCTGAAGCTCATCCCTTCCAGGTACAAGCGCACTGCCATTTCCTTAGTATCCTGGTCGTAGCCTATCGGCTTTGGATTGGGAGTGAAGTACCGAACATAGTAGCACTCTCCACAGTACGGGCAGTTGGGCTTAGTTTCGTTGTTCATGTTCTATTCTACTGCTTCTCCCCTCCTTTCACCACTCCCCGCTCCCCGTCTGCATCGCGCTTGACACTCGCTTGCGCATCTGATATAATCACTATCTGTGCGCATTATGCGCCGCGTTTTAAAGAGGGAGAAATAATGCCTACAATTAATCAGTTAGTACGCAAGGGACGCTCGACTACCTCCAAGAAGACGAAGGCTCCTGCGTTGCGTTACACACTGAACGTTTATACTCAGCGGACCCATCGCGGAAAGGGTTCGCCCCAGAAGCGTGGCGTATGCACGCAGGTACGCACGCAGACGCCCAAGAAGCCTAACTCGGCGCTTCGCAAGATAGCTCGCGTGAGACTCAGTAACGGCATGGAAGTGACCGCCTACATTCCGGGCGAGGGTCACAACCTGCAGGAGCACTCGGTGGTGCTGATCAGAGGAGGCCGCGTGAAGGACCTTCCCGGCGTGCGCTACCACATCGTGCGCGGCACCCTGGACGCGCAGGGCGTGAAAGACCGCAAACGTGGCCGCTCTAAGTATGGGGCCAAGAACCTGGCGAAGACCAAGGGCGCGAAGAAGTAAAATGGGTGCTGGGTGTTGGGTATTAGGAACTTAGCTAGCATCCAATACCCAACACCCGCGACACAACTGAGCAGAGTATAACGCACGTCCACGGGCGTGTGGTTACCTAACTAAGGGTGACTACAAGTATGGGAACTTGCTCCCATGCGCCGTGTGCGATGCTGAATGTAAGCAAGCATATGGCGAACGGGCGGTTCTCATATTTGTGTGTATAGGAGGAAATCGGTAAATGCCACGTCGAGGTAGATACGAAAAACACCCAAGCGTGCCGGATTCTCGCTACAACAGCCTGTTGGTATCGCGCTTTATCAACAAGCTGATGATGCGCGGCAAGAAGGGGCTGGCCGAGCAGATCATGTACAACACTATCGAAGAACTAGAGCGGCGTGCCAAGCGGCCCGGCCTCGAAGTGTTCGAGCAGGCGATGCGTAACGCCACGCCCGTCATCGAGGTGAAACCTCGCCGAGTGGGTGGCGCCACCTACCAGGTGCCGGTCGAGATCAAGGGGGACCGCCGCCATGCGCTGGCTATCCGATGGATAATCGGCGCGGCCCGCAAGCGCAGCGGCAAGAGCATGTCCGACCGCCTGGTCGCCGAGCTGATGGACGCCGCCAACAACACCGGCACCACCATCAAGCGCCGCGAAGATACACACAAGATGGCGGAGTCGAATAGAGCATTTGCGCATTATAGATTTTAGTAGTCAGTTGCCGGTAGTCGGTAGTCTGTTCCTGAGATAACCGACTACCGGCAACTGACTACCGCGACGAAGGAGTAAGATTGTGCCCAGAGCGTTTCCTCTGGAAAAAACAAGAAATATAGGGATTATTGCCCATATAGACGCCGGTAAGACTACCACGACCGAGCGCATCCTTTACTATACAGGCCGCATATACAAGATCGGCGAGGTGCATGAGGGGTCCGCCACGATGGACTGGATGGAGCAGGAGCGCGAGCGTGGTATCACGATAACCGCCGCTGCCACTACAGCCGAGTGGAAGGGCAATCGCATCAATATTATAGATACCCCAGGTCACGTTGACTTCACGGTAGAGGTCGAGCGCTCTTTGCGCGTGCTTGACGGCGGCGTGGTAGTGTTTGACGCTGTGGCAGGCGTGGAGCCTCAATCGGAGACGGTGTGGCGTCAGGCCGACCGCTACGACGTGCCCCGCATCTGCTTTGTCAATAAGATGGACCGCACAGGCGCATCGTTCTGGCGCACCGTCGAGATGATCAAGGAGCGCCTGAACGCCAACCCCGTCCCCATCCATCTGCCTATCGGCGTCGAGTCCGGCTTCAAGGGCGTGGTAGACCTTATAGAGAACAAGGCTTACATATATACAGACGACCTCGGCACAGTGGTGGAGTCGTCTGACATTCCTACTGACATGGCCGATGAGGTCGCCGCCCAGCGCGAGAAGATGATAGAGCTAATCGTCGAGAGTGACGACGAGCTTACCTTGCGCTACCTGGAAGGCGAAGAGATTACCCCCGACGAGCTGAAGGCTGCCCTCCGGCGGGCCACCATAGACACCCGTCTCGTGCCCGTGCTGTGCGGCTCATCGCTCAAGAACAAGGGCGTGCAACTACTCCTCGACGCGGTGATTGGCTACCTGCCGTCGCCGCTCGACGTACCGCCCGTGAAGGGCATCGTGCCGGGCCAGGACGAGCCGGTAGAGCGTCCCACCAACGAGAACGCGCCTTTTGCCGCGCTCGCCTTCAAGATAGTGGCCGACCCTTTCGTGGGCCGCCTGGCCTACATCCGCGTCTATTCGGGTAAGCTCGCTTCGGGCAGCTACGTGCTGAACAGCACCAAGGGCAAGAAGGAGCGCGTTGGTCGCCTGCTTCAAATGCACGCCAACCACCGCGAGGACATCCAGGAAGTATATGCGGGTGACATCGCCGCCGTCGTCGGCCTGAAGGACACTTTCACCGCCGACACGCTGTGTGACCCCGCCCACCCCATCATCCTGGAGAGGATCAAGTTCCCCGAGCCGGTTATCTCGATCTCCGTCGAGCCTAAGACCAAGGCTGACCAGGACAAACTGGACAACGCGCTTATCCGCCTGGCCGAGGAGGACCCCACCTTTAGGGTGAGGACCGATGAGGATACCGGGCAGGTGCTGATCTCCGGCATGGGCGAGTTGCACCTTGAGGTTATCCTCGACCGCATGTTCCGCGAGTACAAGGTAGAGGCCAATCGCGGGCGACCCCAGGTTGCCTACAAAGAGACTTTTACCAGGCCGGTGCGCGCGCGCGGTCTATTCAAGCGGCAGACGGGCGGTCGCGGTATGTTTGGTGACGCCACCGTCGAGTTCGAGCCGATGGAGCGCGGCGGCGGCTACGAGTTTATCAACAAGATCGTGGGCGGCGCGATTCCCAGAGAATACATCCCCGCGATTGGCAAGGGCATATCCAAGAAGATGGAGACCGGTGGCCGCGCAGGCTTCCCGGTGATAGACCTCCGTGCCACTGTAGTAGACGGCTCTTATCACGAGGTCGACTCCAACGAAATGGCCTTCGAGATCGCCGGTTCGCTGGCATTGCAGGAGGCTATGGAGAAGGCGGGCACCGACATACTCGAACCTATCATGCGCCTCGAGGTTATCACGCCGGAACAATTCATGGGCGACGTAATCGGCGACCTGAACAGCCGCCGAGGCCACGTCGAGAGCACCGAGAGCAAAGCGGGCGCACAAGTGGTCAGAGGCTACGTGCCACTGGCGAACCTGTTCGGCTACACCACCGACCTGCGCTCTATGACCCAGGGCCGCGCGTCGTCCTCTTTCGAGTTCGACCACTACCAGGCCGTGCCGCAATCGGTCGCTAAGGAACTGGTGGAGAAATCGAAAGTGTAAAACGTAAAACGTAATGCGTAAGAGTTATGCATTACGTTTTACGTTTTACGCAATACGAAGTTCGCAATACGAGCAGGAGCAAACAACAGGATGGCTAACAAGCAAAAGATACGGATACGCCTCAAAGCGTTCGATCATAAGATACTTGACCAGTCGGCGGTGCAGATCGTGGAGACTGCCGAGCGCACCGGAGCATTGGTGGCCGGCCCTGTGCCTCTGCCCACCAGAATCGAGAAGTTCTCGGTGATCCGAGGCCCTTTCATTGACAAGGACTCGCAGGAGCAGTTCGAGATACGCACCCATAAGCGCCTGATTGACATCCTGGAGCCGACCCAGAAGACCATCAACGCGCTCATGCGGCTTAATTTGCCCGCAGGCGTGGACGTAGAAATCAAGTAATTATGAATTAGTCGCCATAATTCATAATTCATAATTCCCGAAGGGGGAGGCGGAAATGATAAATGGACTATTGGGCAAGAAGTTAGGCATGACCCAGGTGTTTGAGCCGGGGGGCATTGCCACCGGTGTGACCGTGATCGAGGCTGGGCCTTGCATGGTGACCCAGGTGAAGACGCCGGAGCGCGACGGCTATAACGGCGTGCAGGTCGGATGGGGCGAGACCACGGAGCGCAAGCTATCGCAGTCCGAGCGCGGGCATCTTCGCAAGAAGAAGTTGCCGCTCGTCAGGCACCTGCGTGAGATACCGAGCAATACCGAAGGCGACGAGGTAAAGGTCGGGGATCGCATTGACGTTACCATGTTCAACCCTGGCGACTTCGTGGACATAATCGGCACGAGCAAGGGCAAGGGCTTCGCGGGCGTGATGAAGCGTCACAACTTCCGTGGCGGCCCGCGCACACACGGCCAATCGGACCGCTCTCGCCACCCCGGCTCCATCGGCGCAGGCAGTACCCCAGGCCGCGTGTTCAAGGGCCTCAAGATGGCCGGCCACATGGGCCACGCCCGCGTAACCGTGCAGAACCTGCGGGTCGTGTCAGTGGACCCCGACCGCAACCTCATATTGGTCAAAGGCGCGGTCCCCGGCCCTACAAACGGCAGCCTGATAGTCCGCAAGGCAGTGAAGAAATAGTGATCAGTAGTCAGTAGTCGGTAGTCGGTAGTCGGTAATAAAGAAACCGACTACCGACTACTGACTACCGACAACCGGAGGAAGATGTGCAAGCGACAGTTTACAACCTGGCAGGGGAAGAGGTAGAGACGATAGACCTGGATGAGGCCATCTTTGGCGTTACGCCGAACATGGCGGTGATACATCAGGCCGTCTTGCGCCAGCAGGCTAATGCGCGCCAGGGAACCAGCAGCACCAAGACGCGGGCCGACGTGAGCGGCGGTGGTCGCAAGCCCTGGCGGCAGAAGGGCACGGGCCGCGCGCGCCAGGGTTCGACCCGCTCGCCACAGTGGCGGCATGGTGGCGTGGTGTTTGGCCCCCACCCGCGCTCTTACGAGCAGGATATGCCCCGCAAGATGCGCCGCCTCGCC
>JBBSGN010000169.1:0-6224 GCA_038254085.1 Chloroflexia bacterium
GGCAACTGGTAGAATTGATCATAGACAGAGTAGTAATCAGCGACGGGCAGGTGGAGATACGGTATGTCATTCCTACAAGCTCTAAAGGTGAGCAAGTCCCTTTTTGCTATTTGCATAAAGACTATCGAGCAGGACCACCGCTTTATCAAACGCAGGGTGAACCCAGGCATGGGGTTTGGGTCATTTGACACAGCATGGAAGACACTGCAAGGGTACGAAGCAACCAACCAGCTAAGGAAAGGTCAAGTTCAGGGAACAAAGAGAGGTGACATTAGAAGCCAGGTTCGGTTCATAGCCACTGCTTTCGGCCTGGCTGTATAGACTCTGTTCCGACCTTATATCAACACGCCTTTGTTCCGAGTCGTCAAAGTTGTTGCAACACAGCCCTGATGACGGCATGATAGCGGACGAGAGTCTGGGCTGAAGGTTGGCCGAGAGGTTCTGAGCCTCACTATGGAGGCTGCATTGCGCCACTTCTGACACTTTCCTCGCGGATTGCTGCTACAGAGCAAACACCACGACCCGCTCACTCTCTGCAAGCACTCCATAATGGTTGCGCAAGTAGTCGTGTAGTCCGGCGTAAAAGTCCAACCACCAGAAAGAAGGCCGCATAAAGGCGATGTACTCGGCACCTGCCTGTCTGAGACGTTCCAATTCTGCGATGGCTGTGCTACTGTTCGCTGGTAATCCCCAATATTTCCCCTGGTGCTCCAAAAATGGCAGTGTGTACCGCCCTGCCAATACCTGCCCACCACCCCAGCGCTCCTCGTCCACCATAATAAAGGTCGAACCCGCGCGTATCACAGCAGCTAACTCCTGGAGGGCCTTCTGCATCTCGTACAACCACGGCACTTCTCGTAGCACCTCGGGGTCCGGCACATGATCGGCACTGCCCTCAGTGCAATGCCCCTCGGCCCCCGCTTTCAGATGTTCCAACTGCACGAGGAGACGTCTCGTCGCTTCGTCTGTGATAGCGGCTGCGCTGAGCACAGGCTGCGCGCGTGCCGATGCGTCATCGAGAAAGCGGGCAAAATCTACTTCAGGACGAGCCCCACGGTCAGCCGCATATCGGAGCGGGTTGTATATCATTCCCAGAGACCGGCACCAATCCCACCACTTGAGGTTGAGGATCTGGTCGAAACATTGCACGGCCACCCATGGTATCCGAAGAGCATCAGCTACAATCGCCCCGTGCATCGCCTCGGCAACGACCTTGCCAGAACCCTCAATGCTGGAGAGCACCTCTTCAACGTCGCCGCGTGGGTCAATGTAGTCGATGCCGAGGGCGGCACATACCCTCTGCAAATCCAGCCCAACTTCCTGGACGCGGGCCGGCGTCCGAAAATGTGGGATGAAAGAGATTCGCTGGGCCTTGGTCGTGCGTCCCGCTCTCACGGTTCGCACAAGAACGGCAGGGTCCGTAATAGCTAAGCTGGGAGGCAATCCCAGCGCCCTTGCGGTGAGCGGACCGCGCACGCAGTATATTCGCCACTCCTCGTTCAACACCGGTAGCAGGCCATAGCCTACGCCCGTGCCGAAGATGACTTTCCTCGGTCCCTGTGGTATGCGCCGGTCGAGGATGCTACCGATGGCCACGAAAAGCGTGCCCTCGTCGTCATCTAGAAGCTCGGGTACAAGGCGGGGCCAGAGCCATGCGTTAAGGTCGTCCCCGAAGTTGCCTCCGGAATCGTGGTAATAAAAAAGCTTCACCGGCGGTGCTTCCTCATCCGGTAGAGGTCCCTTGCCCTGTTGTATATAGTCTCCAGCTGGTAGCTCAGCTCCCGAATATCATAGTTCTCCTGAATATGCTTGCGGCCCGCCAGGCCCCAGGTGGGCCACATCTTCGAATGCTCCACCATATAGTCCAGCCGCCCCGCAATTCCTGCCACATCGCGCTCCGGGACCAGAAAACCCGACCTACCCGGCACCATCCCCTCTGGGAAGCCGTTGTGGTCGGTAGCCAGCACGGGGATGCCGCACGCCTGTGCCTCTTGCAGCACGACTCCCTGCCCCTCTACGTCACCGTCGGCTGCCGTGACGCTCGGTACCAGGAAGATGTGTGCCGCGTCCATCTTGCGCCGCACAAACTCTCCGCTCCCCGCCCCGCAAAGGGTCACAATTGTTTCAACGTCAAGTTCATCGATCAGGGCCTGGAGCTCTCCGCGCAGTGGCCCGTCGCCCACTATACTGTACCTGATGCGAGGGTGTTTCTCTCTACATGTGGAAATCGCGCGGATCGCGTACTCGAACCCTTTTTTCTCAACCAATCTTCCCACGCTCAGTACCTCGACCGGTGCATCGTCCAACAAGGTGCGCTCACGGAAGATGAACCTGTCGAGGTCAAGACCCATGTGAAGGACGTAGATTTTTCGCGCTGGGCAACCGAGCACCGCCAGCCGCATGCGGGTGAAGTTGCTGTTGGCGGTGACTATATCGGCCGCGGAAAAGAGACGGCTGTATACATCGTCTCCCTTCTCGCGCGGCCATGCGCCAAAGTCATAGCCGTGGAAGCTGACAACAAGCGGTACATCCCACAGATCGGATATGAAGCGCACGTTATTGGCTACCGGTCCGAAGTGGACGTGCGCCACGTCGTATTTACCTCGGCCGCCAAGAAGTGCCGAAACGCGGTAGATGTTAGAGAGGCTTCTTGCTGCGTAGCCATACTCGGCGGGATTGAGAAACCTTGCTGTGAGCATAGGAACGTGAGCTATGCAACGAAGAAGAGCGGGCACTACCTCCCAAAGGCGCACAATGTTCGGTATGGGCATGGCAGCTCCGGGTAGCCAGGTGCGCCCCCAGGGTGGAAAAGCAGGCCACTCCCAGTAGCCCGAAGCGGGCGGCATATCAAGGTAGGCTATACGCGATAGTAGTCCGTCTGCGGCCACTTCTAGGGATTGCGGCAGATAAGGTTCCGGTCGTCTTTCGGCGTAGATTTGTACCTCGTGGTGCAGGCTGATCAGTCCCGCTATCTGCCTGGCAATGAATGTTTCCGACAGAGAGGGAAAGGTGCCTGTAAAAAGGGCTACACGCATGGCTGAGGTCTCGTTTACAGCCGGAAGGAGTGGACGTCCTGCGTCGCAAAGACCTCGGCGTACGGACACCTGGCGGCCATCTCACCACGGTAGCGGTTCAACCCTTCGACTGCCCGGTCATAGTGTAGCTCGCCAAGCTGTGATGCGTAGCAGCGCACGGCCGTAAGCTTCTGTTCCATGTAGGCGCTGATATCCTCAACGTGATCGTACTCGCTCAAGGGGGTCCACACTTCGTAGGCTCTTACCGCAGGGGTTTCTAGATCAAGGTCGTTGAGAGCTGAAATGAGAACCGGCAGAGATGCCCTGTGGTCGGGGTGCCATTCGTGAGGGTGCGGCAGGTAAACGAGCCCGGGCCGCTCAGCTTGCAGGACCGGGCGGAGCACGTCTCCGGCTACGGTGACATTGTCACCCAGGAACCAGTCGGGGCAGCGTAAGAAACCGACTGCCCTCGCCCCCAGCACTTGCGTCGCCTCTCTTGCCTCAGCCTCACGCAGAGCCCAAGCTTCCTCCGGCGGCATCTGCTTTAGGCCCAGCTCGCCTGACGTGAGAAAGACCACTGCCACCCGATCCCCCCGCCTGGAGTGCAGAGCCAGTGTACCGCCGCAGCCGATCGACTCGTCGTCGGGGTGGGGAGCTAGCACGAGTATGTTCATTCCTCGACCTCCGGGTCAGATGGACTAATCACTCTCCACCTACTATGCCCTCGTATATCTGAAGGTACTCGCGAGCCATGCGCTCACCCGAGAAGCGCTCCTCGGCTCTGGTGCGAACGAGGCTCCTGTCGAGCGCGATAGCCCTCTCCACCTGGCGTGGCAGATCATCGAGCGAATCGGTGCTGTACCCCGTAATACCTTCGTCCACGACCTCGGGCACCGCGCCGAGCCGTGTAGCTACCACCGGAGTTCCGCATATCATCGCCTCCGGCATCACCAGGCCGAAAGGCTCAGGTTCGCTGATTAGGTAGAGCAGCGCGTTGGCACCACCCAGCAGTTCAGCCCGCGCGCTGCCCGTGACCGAACCGGCATACTGTACAGATACTCCATCCACCAGTGGCGCTATCTCTTCACGGTAGTACCTGTTCTGCGGACCTGCAAGCAGCAGGCGCAGTCCAACCCTCTTCGCGGTCTGCACAGCCGCAATGGGCCCTTTGCCTGGGGTAAACTGCCCAAGATAAAGGAGATAGTCGCGCGGTTGGTCCACAAACTGAAATTGCGAGGAGTCTACCGCGTGGTAGACTACGGGCGCCGAAGGCAGATGCGGGAAAGCCCTCCACTGATAACCGGAGATAGCAGAAACGTGCGCACCCGGGCGCATCATTCGTAGCAAAGCCTCATCCTGCGAGGGCAATATATGCAGTGTATGCAGCATGGGAGCTTGTGATAAGCGCTCCAGCGGAATACCCCAGAGGTAGGCGTGGCTGTGTAAAAGATCAAATGTCCCCGACTCTTCCAAAGCCCGCGCTACGTTGATCCATTCGCATAGATGCCAGCTATCGGGAGAGCCTTCTGTCGCGTAAGGGCCTGGCAGAGTGGCCACCATATTACCCGCTACCTCCGATCCTGCCGCCCCGAACACTGTAACGTCGTGGCCCATGCGCGTAAGTTCGCGAGTGAGCAGCCAGACAACAGCTTCCACGCTGCCGCTGCGAGTCGGGCGCACCGGTGTTGACATGGTTGAGACTTGTGCAATCCGCATGGCCGCCTTGTACCTAACCTATAGCCGCTTCGAGGAGCCTGGGCAATACCCGCTCCGCGGCGAAGTACTCTTCAGCTATGCGCCGTGCTGCCTTTCGGTGCTCCTCGTATGCAGCGTTGATCCGATCTACGCCTGACACAGCGTCCTCCAGCGTCCGAAAAGTAACGATGCCGTCGCCTACCGGCAGCCAGCTTTCCGCGCTTGTGCTCTGGAGTAGCACGGGCCTGCCTGATGCCAGGTAGCAGACACTGCGGTCGCTGAACCAGCCGCTGCGCATCTCGACGTAGAGGTGCTTCGCCACACCGAACTCGGCCCGCGATGTGCTGATAAAAGTGCGATATTGCTCGGGCGTAAGCGACTCGACCTCCCCCGAGACCGCGCCCCAACCCTGCTCCGACATCCTTTGCAGATCAGCACCCAGCACTGCCATGCGAAATGACTGACGCGTGAGGCGTGGTAGGTCAAGGAATCGAGGAAGCTCCCGGTCTCGCTGGCCGTAGCTTACACCATCCAACAGAGCATCATGGAAACCGCGCCACCGGATCACCGACGTGAAATGGGTAGCACATTCTTCAGCCGAGACGGGCCAGTAACAGAGCGCCACAGGCGGGACGGTCTTGAGCCACGCTCGGCCCGCGGCTGGGATGAGGCAATCCGGCTCCCCCAGGCGTTGCCCGTAGGTGAACAGCCTCTCGCACCTGTCTACGGTGCCGGAAAGCTCCGCATCGCCCTCCAGCAGCGCTATCTGCGTAAAACCCGGGTCCACATCTATGAAGGCCCTTCGGCGGGGCAGATCGTACTCGCTCCTCCAGAGGGTGAGCGGCACGGCCCGCACGAGCAGGAGATCGGCCCCCCGGCAAACCGCTCGGAACGCGTCTGGCGCCATGCCCCTTGCATCTTCACCGGCACGGTATATCCACCGCTTGTCCAGACCTATCAACTTGAGGCAACGCTGCACGTAGGCGGCAGGATAGTCGAGGTCCGTTGTAAGCCTCTCCTCGTTCCAGTTGTACACCCACGATTCTGCCCCGCAGTCCTCCAAATAATATACATCATGTCCCAGGGCGCGCAACCCTGCCAGGTATTGCATGTAGACCCACGCCTGGCCGCCGACATACGAACGCCCTATGGCTCCCGCCACGATGATGCGCATACTTACAGGTCTCCTCGGGCGATCTGTTGGTAGATATCCATATAGAGGCGGGCGGTGCGGTCTATGCCGAAACGGGTAACCGCACGCTCGCGGATGACTGCCCTGGATAGGGCAATAGCACGCAGAGCGAGGTCTGCCAACTGCGCAGGATTGTCGGTGAGGTAGCCCGTGATACCCGGCTCCACTATCTCCGGCATGGCCCCGTTTGCGAGCGCAACCACCGGCGTGCCGCACGACATTGCTTCGATGCTGACCATTCCGAACGACTCGGAGTGGCGGAATGGCAGTAGTGTGCACGCTGCCTCACCGAACAGCCTGACCTTTTCGTCATGATCAACCAC
>JBBSGN010000170.1:0-6223 GCA_038254085.1 Chloroflexia bacterium
AGGACGGTGAATATGAGGAGCAGGCCAATTATAGCAATCAGGATTTGCACACGAGTTCCCTTATTAGAAAAGATCAGTTATAGATTGTATTGGACTTCATCAATAAGAAAGACAAGGAGGTTTGTTGTCGAATGTAACCGCCGGATATAATATCTTCAACCATATAGCTGCATTATAGTAAACTCAAGCATAGGAGAATGCAAATGCGCCAAATCAGCATGGTCGTGCCCGCCATATCTTGCGAACATTGCAAGCATACCATAGAGAGCACGCTGGAACGGTTCGACGGCGTGCAGGACGCCATAGTAGATATAGCCAACAAGCGCGTTGCCCTCAAATACGACCCCGACAAGGTCAACCTGGCAGACCTTGAAGAGAGCCTTGCCGAGGAGGGCTACGACGTGGCAGACACGCGGTAGTCGGGGCAATCGAGGTATTGCCGGGGTATGGAGCCGCTCCTCTAGAGAGCGTATATAAAACTGGAGCCGCACCCTACCGAGCGGCAAGGTCAGCGATCCAGAACTCTGCTGCCCCCTTGCGCAGCACCAATCGCTTGCCGTCGGGAGAGGTCGAGAACAAGCCTGCCCAATCGGGCGCAAGACCGCCCCACACCTGGCCCGTAGCTGCGTCTATCTCTACAAAGCCCTGCTTGCCCGTGCGAACGAGGCTGCCCAGGTATGCAAGCAGATAGCGGCTGTCTGCGGTCCACTGTAGCGTAACCTCATCGAAGTTGACGTTGGCGCGCACCTTCCGCAATAGCTCGCCCTCACGGCTGTAAAACAGCACATCCCTGCCTGACACCACAGCCAGGATAGAACCGTCCAGGCTCCATGCCATGTCGTAAGGAGCGGTATCGAGCTTTCTCCAATTGGAGCCGTCCATATCCTGCAAACAAAGCCCGCCCCGGCAGGGATATGCCACGCGCTTACCGTCGGGCGCGATGCGGAAAGCGTTGCCGTAGGTCGCATCGGGCATGGAGACGACTTGTTCAGCCGGGCCGCCGTCAAACGGCACCCTCCACAGTCCTCGCTCCATCTCCCATGCGCCGTCGCGCGTGACCTCCGGGAATAACCCGATGTTGCCCGACCCGAAGTCCAGGCGGTGACGCTCCCGGCCGTCGGGGGTCACGGAGTAAGGCGCCTGGACGTAGCTTGGCGCTCCCATAGGCTCCATATGCAGGTAGACCACGTAGCGGCCATCCGGCGACCAGGTATATCGCGTCACATCATCGGCCAGTTTGATAGGCGAGCTGCCGTCCAGCTTCGCCAGTAGCAGCCTGTGGTCTCGCGTGCCGACCAGCAACGCATTGCCTCGCGGTGACAGCGCCGGAGGATTGGTAACGTCCAGGTTGGCGGCTGCAAGCTCCGGGTGCAGGGTCAGCTTGCGCAGATCGCGGAGTTGCAGAGGAGCAGTAGACCCATCCAGAGGAGGTGCGATGGGTATGTCACGTGGCGACACGGCCTGGGCAGTGGCGTACATTGTCTGGGCCGTCTCTATCACCTGTACCGTTTCTATTGGCTGCGGCACAGAGGGCGCGGCAGTAGCAGGATAAGGCGTTTGCCCAACCGTACCCACAGGCGCAGTCTCCACGGGTCCGGGCAAGGGTGCCGTGGGGAAAGGCTCGTGCGTCTGTGGGATGGGCTGCGTGGGTGGGGCCGGGAACCCTGACCCTGACCCTGGCCCGGGCGCGTAGATGACGGGCGGAGTGGGGGCGGGGCGGGGCTCGAATGGAGGCATAGTGAAATGGAACACCCAGGGGCCTGCAACTCGTTGTGGGGTTGGAGTTGGAGAGCCGCCCGGAGAATGCCGGATAGAAGAGGAAGTTGTCAGCACACCCACCACCAGGGTCCACGGCCCGCCATCCATGAAGTCGGATGAGCTAACGAAGCCGAAAGCGCTGCCGGCCCAGGATTTATCGTCCAACCAGCCATCGAGCCGCCTACCGTCATCGCTCCCTAGCATCGGTTGTAGCCACCCCCGCACCGGCCCAACTGTGACCCGCTCGATCCCCTTACCACTGAACAGGACATCGGTGGGCTGCCAACGGGCTCCATCGCCGCCGTCGGGCGCGGGGAATCTCAGGACCACCCGCGCTTCCGAGGGGTATGCGACTACCTGCTCCAACGTGAGCGGGACGCCATTTTCTACGACAGTCTGGTGTACGACAGCCACCGAATGAAGAGGCTCGAACGGCAAGCGGAAGCGGAAGGCGAATGGGCCTGCGCTTACTTTGGGGGCCATCCAGGTGTGGGGGTCGGGCCGGTAGGGGTGAGTAGCATCCCGCCCGGCTGCCCTGGCGAGTAAATGTCGGACACCTCGATGCTCAGTGTAAGTTGCAGAGCGTGTTCCCTCTCGCCCAGCGCGAGCGGAGTGGCGTCGAAGACCATCACGCGGTAGCCCATCTTTCCTGCCTGGCTGCCGGGCGTGTTGGAGGACTCCTCGGTAGTTCCCAGCCAGGGAAGAGTTTCCTGGCGCTCGGCTACCAGCAGAGACGAACCCTGGCCGGCAGCAACGGCCAGATGCACCGCAGACTCTGTGAACTCTACCCCTGCTGGTTGGTGACTCTGTAGGGCAGAATGACGGCGTTGGCGTCGGCAGAGCGGCCAAACTGGGGCAAGGGGCCTATTGTAACGGTGTAGCCCTCCACCGTCTGGCTCAGAGGAGTAGATGCGCCCAGCAGGGGGTAATCTCCGGCAGGCGCTTCAGCCGTCGGCGTCGCGCCTCTCCCTGCAAGTGTGCGCTGCTGAAGCAAAAGCGCCAGCCCCGCGCCCAACGCCACCAACAGTACGATCCCCGCCAGCGTAAGACCCGCCTTTGCCGCCCTCGCTCTCGGCGCGCTCCAAATTAACCCCGGTGACGGATTCGACGAGCGGGGTAAGTCTGCGTACCTCTGTATCTCATCGCCCCTATTGCCGGTGCGGCCATCGCTCTTACTATTCTGGTCGTTCATCATACCCCACTATACTATGGGTGCGGCAGCCTTTGCCAGCCGGCGCCACCGTCTGTGGTGCGGAAGAGGTCGGCGACTGTCACCCACCACCCGTGCGCCTCGTCGGTGAACACCGCCGCGCCCACGCTGCCGTCGCCTGGCATCGGGATGGCTCCGCCCCAGGTGCGCCCACTGTCAGTTGTGCCGTACAGCGTGCCCCGCTCCAGGGCCAGCCAGGCGCGATCAGGCGAGGTTACGGCAAGAGAGAGCGCATAGCCGCTGACCGGCATCTGCCCTACCCTGTGCAAAGCGGAGGCCCGCAACTCCCAGTGTTGCCCTTCGTCGTTAGAGACGTAGAGGCTCTTCCCCTGGCTCCCGGCCCCAGCCTGGCCCGCACAGAGCAGCCACAGGCCGCCACGCCGGTCGCCGTCCAACAGATATTTCTCGAACGAAGGGCACGGCAGATCGGGCCGGTCTTCCCAGGTGAGACCTGCATAGTGCGTTACTCGGAAGTGGGCTTTTTCCGGCGTATCATGCCGGAACCCGCTCTGGATCAAGAGCCAGCCGAGCGAACCCTTCGGTGTATTCATGCTGCCAAAACTCACGACCTGCCCCTGTATGGGAGCAAGGCCGTCGCTTGACCGCCATGTGCTGCCCTTGTCCGCTGATAGGCGCAAGGTAAAAGCGCATGTAACGCTCAATTGTGGCGGGTCGGGGGTGCAGTGCTGGACCAGCTCTCCAACACTTCCTCCCAGCAGTTCCAGGCTGGCGACCTCACCCGCGCCTCCCGGTCCCGCCACGCCGGCCTGCCCGGACCTATTGGTCCACGTCGCGCCCCCGTCGTGGGTTGCGTAAAGGCCCGGACCGAACGCCCAGCCCTCCTGCCTGTTAGCGAAGCGGAGGCTGTTCGCCTCTTTGGGGGCTACGCCGACCACCCGCCAGGTCTGCCCACCGTCAGTGGTGGCGCTCAGTGGCCGGTCGCAATCCCCCTCTTCGCCCCCTGGGCAGCGGTCCGCCATGTACCGGCCATGCAGTGCGTCCACGAAGACAAGATCGCCCGTGCCGAAGTGCTGGGCAGCGTCCGTAGCTTTGAAAGTGGCGACGGCCTGAGCAGTGGCAACAGGCAAAGGCAGGGTCGGCGCCGATACCGGCGTGACCGGAGAAGGCGCGAGCACTCGCCCTAATGAAGCGGCAACATCCACCAGTTCGTCCTTCGTGATGTTGCCCTGCCCCTCGATCCATATCTGGGTGCCGTCTCGCTCGAAGACGATCCACTTGGTGTGGTATTGCTCTCCGTACTGCCCCTGATACACCCCAATTTGGACCGGCACCGTCGCGGTGGTTGGCAGACCTGCCTCTGGCGTGGGGTCTGATGAAGACGGCGCGGGCCCGGCCATCTCGACAACGGTGAGCGCAGAGGGCAGCCCGTTGAAGTTCTGCGGGGGCTTCTTTTCATAGTAGTCCTGGGTCAGCCAGTTGCCGTGGGTAAGGCCGATGTTCGGCCCATTCAATGCCGCCAGCCATCCGGGCACCCTGCCAGGCCGGAAGACCGGATATGGCGCCTGCCCGGCCAGGTGCTGCCATAGCAGGGGTACTTCCGATTCGACCGGCGGTCTTTCGCAGACTACGGTCGCACTAGCAGGCAGGACGAACGCGAACAGGGCGGGGTCGAGGGGCGGATTCACCTCGAAGTTGGTGTAAGCCCAGGTCAGCCCGACCCGCCCTGCGTCGTCCAGCAGGTTTATCTTGAGCGGGATATAGAAGCGCCGGTCGAGCCACACGCGGGCCTGCCGGAAGGAGCCGCTCTTCGCGGATGGCGAGGGTGCAGAGGGTTTGGGCGACAGTTCAAGCACATAAGTCGAGCGCCCGGCAACCTGGTCTTTACGCACGAACTGGGCCGAGGCGTCGCGCAGGGCAAACGGCAGGCGCAAGAAACCCGTTCCGGGGCCACCCCACGCGCCGGTATCAATCAGCGTGACCCGTCCATTCGTGTACATCCAGGCCCGGTCGCCGTCGAACAGGAAGCTCCGTCCGTCGCTCGCCTGCACCCGCTTGTGGGCAGGCGCCTGGAACCAAATCTGCGAAGGATACCGGTCGGGGCCGCTTGGACTGAGCGCGAGGCCGCGATAGCTGCTCAGTCCGAATACCCTTGGGTCGTCCTCTGCCCGCACGGCGCGCGCCAGTATCTGCTCTGCGTCTGTGGTAGGAGGGGACGCCGCGATCTCCGAAGTACCGGCAACCTGAGTGGCATCACCCCCGTACCCGGTGCCGTCCCCCATGGCTTTCGTGCCGGTCGCAGAGATGCTTGTCCCCTGGATAGCCTTCGCGGGGGTGATTGTGGCTGCCCCAGAGGATGTACGGGCCTTCCCCTCATCGGGGAGGGAGCGCCCACGAACGTGATAGCCGCAGCCGCCACAGCCACTGCTGCCGCCACTGCTAGTAAGGTCAATCGCAGGTGTGTGCGCACTGGTACTGATTTCGTCCTTCGTCCTGGTTAGCCCCCGTTGGACACTCAACTAGCAATCAAAGCAATCTGTAGGACTCGATCAGGTGCTCGCGCTCGTGCTCTAGCGCCCTTCGGAGAGCTTTGGGGAGGGTCCAGGGTTCGTCGGGGCGGGCGGCCCAGGTGGGGTAGATGACCTGATTGCGCCTTTCGGGGGGAAGGGCGCGAACCTGGCGCTCGAACATATCGCGTATGGCGCGAAGTCTTTCCCGAACATCTGACGGCTCGGTGTCGGTAATAGGCTCTACGCCTTCCGATGGACCTGCAACCTGGTTTATATAGCCATATTCCGCGTTAGCGACATGCCACAAGGTACGCCACATACTCCGGTCGGGCGCTAGCATAGTCTCTTTCAGTTCGGCCTCGCTCATGCCCTCGATCTTGGACAGCAAATCGGCGCGGCTGTAAATGAGCCAGCGTAGGGCGCGCTCGATCTTTTCGTCGTCCCAGGCAGCCTCGTCAAAATCGAACAGCGCGGCCTTGCTGCCCACCACCGTAGGCGCGCCGCTCGCACGCACCTCGGCTACGAAGAGGTCGGCCATGCTGGGGCGCGTGACGTGGGCTTCGGGCACAAGCGGTTCGTGATGTTCTCTGAGCCAGGCCAGGAAGTCTGTTATGGCCGCAGGCATAGCCGCCACAGCCTTCGCTGCGTCCGACCCCACAGCAAAGCACCCGGGCAGTTCGGCGACATGGGCCATAGCGCCTCCTTGACCTTCTTCTATGTATACCCGATATGGTGGCTTACGGTGGATTATGAATGGCACGGACGACTCGTAAAACGTAAAACGTGA
>JBBSGN010000171.1:0-6221 GCA_038254085.1 Chloroflexia bacterium
AAGGCCGGAAGATGTTGCACGTCTCTCTCCACTCGCTCACGAACACATCAATATGCTTGGTCGTTATCACTTCACTCTAGCCGAACCGATTGCACGTGGCGATCTGAGGCCGCTACGCGATCCGAGCGATCCAAGTGAACAGGAGTTTGCAGCGTAGACCTTCGAGTTAGCTGGGTAGAGCTAACGGCCCCTGAGTATCATCCGAACGGAAATGGGTTCTGACGCAAAGTTGGGGGTCAGGTAACCGGTTCGGAGTTCCTCCGTACATTGAGTAGCCGCCCTTCCCAATGGAAGGCCAGGCAACTACCAAGCAAGGAGGAACTCGTTGCTCAGATGGATGTCGATTTCCTATCAGTTCACTGCCCCAGACTGAAATTGATCCAACTCGTGCAGCATGATCACGGGCAGCACGTGAGTGAGAATGAGAATAAGAATGGGCGCGATCAGCAGCTCGTTCTCACTGTAATCAGCACTGCTCCCACAGCCCACTGCCCACTCTGCCAGATACCCTCATCCCGAATTCACTGCTATTACCCTCGCGTCGTGCAAGACCTGTCCTGGGTAGGACTGCGGGTACAACTGCAAATACGAGCACGCCGCTTCGTCTGCTCCAACATGGCATGCCCTCGCCGCACCTTCGCCGAGCGCCTGGGCGAGCAGATCCCCGCGTATGCCCACCGCACCAAGCAGTCTAAAGAGTGGTTGCAGGCCATCGGTCTAGCACTGGGAGGGAAGGCCGGCGCACGACTGGCAAAGCTTATGAAGATACCCGCCAGCCCAGATACCCTGCTGCGGTCAGTGCGGGCAGTTGGCGCTTCAGAACCGGAGAGGCCACCTCCTCGGGTGCTTGGCATAGACGATTCCGCCCTGCGCAAAGGACAGAAATATGCCACTATCCTAGTGGACCTGGAACACCAGCGCCTGGTTGATTTACTGCCTGACCGAGAAAAAGGAACAGTCATCGCCTGGCTGAACGCTCATTACCCGGAGGGTAGCGGTAGCCCAGGACTAAAGGTTGTCAGCCGGGATCGGGGTGGTGCCTATGCTGAGGCAGTTCGAGAAGTGGCTCCCCAAGCAGTCCAAGTAGCCGATCGGTTTCACTTAGCTCAGAACCTGGGAGAGATGGTCGAGCGCGTTCTGCGCCGCTACTCTCCCACGATACACCAGGTATTCGGAGCGGCCAACCAAGGGAACGAGGCAACATACCAGGCGGTACCTATCGATCAAGGCCTTCCATTATTGCGGCATGAAGCGGATAAAGCAGCGAGCCAGATGCGGCGTATGGCTGTCTATGAGCATGTGAACTCCCTCGCCCAACAAGGATACAACCTGACGGATATTGCCGAGCAGTTGCGCATGAGCCGCAAGAAAATCCGGCAGCTACTCGAAGGACCGCCTCAGCCACCGGTGTACAAGGAATGGTCAAAGACAAAGATAGGTCCTTACAAGGGGTACTTGAGACGCAGATTTAGCGAGGAAGGGTGCGCCAACTCTCTACAGCTGTATCGGGAGTTACGTGAGCAGGGCTATGACGGGTGTCGGTCTGTTGTTACCAACTACGTGACACAGCTTCGGCAGGAAGCAGGACTACCGGCGCAGACGGGTAAGCGTGCCACGCGCCAGCCCAAACCACTCAAGGAGAACGTCCCGGCACCCGGCCAGATCCGTTGGTGGTTCCTCCTTCCTCAAGAACGTCTGTCCGCCAAGCAGCAAGAGCAGCTTGCAAGGTTGTGTGAGTGGAAGTGTCCATCCACATGTCTGTGCTCACCCCCTTCCCCTTCCCCTTCCCCTTCCTCGCCCTCGCCCTCTTGGGCAGACCTGACGAATCGGACCGGCGCATCTGCTGTGTCTGACGTTGCTGAGACACAGCAGATGCGTAAGGGGAAGCAGAGAAAAGCAGACTTCGCACTGCTCTACCAGTTGGCGCAAAGCTTCTTGACCTTGCTGCACGAACACACAGATGAAGGCCTAACCGAGTGGCTGGCGCAGATGCAAAAGAGTGGTGTACCGGAACTGCTCAGTTTTGCTGCTGGCATCGGCCGAGATGAAGCGGCAGTTCGAGCCGGATTGCGGTTGAAATGGAGCCAGGGGCCTGTGGAAGGAGCGGTGAACCGGGTAAAACTGATCAAGAGGAGTATGTATGGGCGGGCAAACTTCGATTTGCTGCGAACGCGGGTGCTGTGCTCAGCGTAAACGTGAGGATAACGGTCGGCGGACGTAGTCAAGTCGTCCTGACCCCCAACTTTGCGTCCGAACCCGGAAATGTACGGTAAGGAAAAGGCAACCAATGCTGCTAAAGTTGCTACAGCTTGCGGGAACCTTACCCCATCTTACGCTATCTGCTCTTCAATGTCGTTGGGGTCGCACAGCGCACGCAATTCCCCCCTCTTGACCGGCTCTGCCAGCGTGAACTGGTAGCGTCCCAGCATATTGACGTACTCGTGCAGCAGCGGCGACAAGCGGGCCACATCCTCCGGTTTCTCCTCCGCCCCTTTTGACCGCAACTCGTTCAGCACCCCTCCGTGCTCATGGAACTGGCAGTCACATCGGGCTTTTGTGCGCTAAATGCGGCCAAGACCTCCTGCTTTTCGCGCTCCGGCACTTTGAAGTGGTCCAGGGCGCGGCCCAGCTCCATAGCGACCTCATCGAATACTTCGGGTGAGATGTGTAAATGGAAATGGGCATCGCCTAGGGGTTCGCCCGTGTATTGAAAGGGTCCACCTGCCACCGCGCAGACCCACAGCGTCCGCAGGAATTTGAGGCCTGGCAACCGCACCTTGTATTCCTCCGTGTGCCATTCCTTCAGTTGGGGATTTGCATTAACGATCTTCGGATTCGCTAGAAGCTGGTCGCTGAAGCGGTCCACTACCGCCGCGATGGCGAAATCGCCACCGAGCCGTTCGTAAAGACTTTGCTCTTTCATCTTTCATCCTCCTATGTCCGGATCGGTTCTCTCAGTATAGCTCACTTTGGCTCGGTCCTCAACCCAAGCCTCGGAGTCGTGCCCAAGGGCGTAGTACAGGTAAATCAGCAAGAGCTGTGCCAATATATCAATAAAAGAATTGATTTATTGTGCTTAATCTTACCATGCTATCATTGCGTATGGCAAACCTCATGGTATACCTCACAAATGGCATATCCCTTGCTTGTAGTTGAAGGAAACGGAACGAGAGAACTAGAGCTGATGCCAACGGAACACCTACTCAAAAGATTCTTTGCGGGGACACGAGGACGGATACTCACGCTGTTGCGCCGGGAGAGCCGCACAGTTGACGAGCTAGCCCAGGCGCTGGAGCTTACAGGGAACGCTATCCGCGTTCAGCTTACCGCGCTGGAACGCGATGGGCTTGTGCAACAAGATGTGCAACAAGAGCAGAACGAGCGCCGTGGGGTTGGAAAACCCGCTTATCTTTATAAACTAACCCAACGTGCCGAGGATCTCTTTCCAAAGGCCTATGATCGTGTGCTGAGCCATCTGTTGAACCTTCTGGCCGTACGCATGAACTCCGAGGAAATCGAAGAACTATTGCGAGCGATAGGCAGGCGTATGATAAGCGAGGAGGGCCCGATATCTGGGCAAGAGCGAGAGCGAAACGCAGGCGCGCCGACTGGCGACATGCGAGCGCGACTGACCACTGCTGTTAGGGTACTTAATCAGCTGGGTGGCTTGATGGAAATTGAGGAGCACGAAGGTAGCTATTCAATCTGTGGCTACAGCTGTCCCCTGGCACCTTTGGTGGTGGAGCATCCAAACCTGTGCAAGGTCACGCAGAGCATGCTTGCCGACTTTGTGGGGGTGTCGGTTGATAAGCGTTGTGAGCGCAGCGAGTCGCTATGGTGCTGGTTTGAAGTGCCAAAACCAGAGGCGCGTGGTCAGCAAGCGTCTATATGAGGGGCTTGTCACTGCTCGGAGCTCGGACGGCTTACTTAAATCGGGCTGCGTACGCATGCGTTTCTTGATTAGCAGTCAGTGCGTATAGTATGGAGCCATCAACCAGGGTAACCCTCAGTGTGTAAAGGCGCACGTGGTACCATAGAAAGCTCCAAGCTTCCAGCAAATGCGCCAATCCCAACTGCCAATCCACTACCGTACATTTCCGTTCGGACGATACTCACAGGCCCTAACCAACTCTAGATTGGAATCTTATTCCGGTTTTCTGTTCCATTGCTGATACTGTTGGCGAATTCGAGAGCACTAAAAAGTCGGGGGTATTTGGATACGAAGAGCCGCCAATATAGTTATTTGGCCACGAGCGACAGCGCTTTTCGTGAGCATCTTCGGAGAACGTGTGGACTTTTGATAGCAAGCCTTCCAGCTCAATACCCCCGACTCTTTAGTGCTCTCCTTATACGCCGTCAAGTCAACCGCCCGCAACTGTCCAACTCAGATCGAGCCCTGCTGGTGCTGTTGGCGAGCAAGCTTCGAACATGGAAGAATACGCTGCTAATTGTGCAGCCGGACACCTTGCTTCGCTGGCACAAGCAAGGCTTTCGCCTCTTTTGGAAGAGGAAGTCCAAGACGACTTCTCGTGAATCGAAACTGCCCGCCGAGACAATAGAGTTGATCAAGCAGATGGCTCGCGAAAATCGGCTGTGGGGTGCCGAGCGCATAAGAGGAGAACTACTCAAGCTTGACATTAGAGTGTGCAAGCGTACGGTGCAGAAGTACATGAGGCAAGCTCTCCGGCCTGGTCCCTCCAAACATGAGCCCAATCAGAACTGGACCACATTCCTGCATAACCATGCCCACCAGGTTTGGGCTTGCGACTTCCTGCCGGTCTATGATCTATTCTTCCGTCCTCTCTTTGTGTTCATTATTATCGAGCTCGGCACACGGCGGGTAATGCACTTCGGCGTTACTCGATCTCCAACAGATGAATGGGCAACTCAACAACTCCGGGAGGCAACACCCTTCGGGCAAACACCCAGGTTCTTGGTCAGGGACAACGACAGCACGTACGGAGAGAAGTTTGCCCATGTTGCGGTGAGCAGCGGCATACAGGTGCTACGAACTCCTTACCGAGCACCGAGAGCCAACGCGTTTTGTGAGCGACTTCTGGGCAGTATCCGAAGAGAATGTCTAGATCACATCCTGATCCTTGGCGAGAGGCACCTACACCACGTGGTGAAGGAATATCTCCAATTCTACAACTCGGCTCGACCTCATCAGGGCATTGGCCAGGCCATCCCAGAAGTGGCACGAGTATTAGAGCAGAAAGATACGATAGTTGTTGAAGGAGCCGTCCAGAAAGTGATCAGCTTCCCAGTATTGGGTGGCTTACACCAAGATTACAGGAGGGCCGCATGAGCACGGATGAGGTGCGTAGCCACCATAGGGAGGAGGCTGGTGCTGCGGAGTTGGAGGGTCTATGGAGAGCGCATTGGACCATTGAGAACCGAGTGCATCATGTGCGTGATGTCACGACGCAACCACACCCCGCGCCGCAACGTGTCACCCTCGGCGATCACAACGCCGCCGACCCGCGTTGTGACGTCGGCGGCGACTCTACCTGTTGTGGTTGAAGACTAATACCCCTTACTGTCCAGGTGGCCGGTAACTGGGGGTCTTCTTCGTGGCTTCGTCGACTTCTTGTGGCGTCATCAGCACTGTTGTAGTGCAGGTAACTCCTCCAGTGGAACTGACCGTCAGGGCGAACGCCGAAGCAGTGGCGTTGTCTGGAAGGTCCCCGATGACGTACACGTCGGTGTCACCGAAGGCATAGTAGAAGGCCTCCATCGTGCCGCCCATCGACTCGAATGCCTTTTTCACTGTGGCGGCTCGACTCGATCCGCCCTCTTTGAGCAGGCCCTTGATTCCTTCACCCACATAGTTGGCTTTAATGAGATATTTTGGCATGGCTTATTCTCCTGGTGTACTGGTGCATTAGGGGTGGGCCTCGCAGCGAGGTTCACTCACGATCGAAGACAAGGAATTGATACAAAGACTTTTGGCTTATAGGCACATTTCTCCTTTCACTGTCTCATACCCCCTCACTACGCTCGACGTGACATAGCCTCGGGTGCTTGTGCGAAATACGGTCAACGCATTGTAACACGAGTGTCAACCAGCGGCCCACCAGCGGGTGCGCGCCACATTTTTGCAAACTAAGAGGCTTTGAGTGATTGAAAGCGAGCGCGACCAATGGGAGAGCGTCGCCAGGGGTGATCCGCAGCGGGACGCCAGGGTACTTTGGGCTCGTTTTCGCCATTATTCGGATTGT
>JBBSGN010000172.1:0-6184 GCA_038254085.1 Chloroflexia bacterium
TCCTGAGAAGTGGGTATAGGGTCATTGAAGTTGGCTGAGTTTGAGACTATCTTGGCGAGCTGCCCCCTCGTGACGTTGTCGCCTGGGTGGAAGGTACAGTCGTTGTACCCGCTGACGATGCCTCGACCATACAGGCACATGATGTAGGAGTAGAAGGGGTTGCTGGGCGGCACGTCCGAGAAGGTAGGGCACGGGATTGAAGGCGTGGGCGTAGAAGTGGGCAGCGGGGTGGGTGCGGGCGGTAGGGGCGCGCTGTCGCAGCGTATTGCCTCGGTGATGTCGTCGTACTGGCCGTTCCAACCGCCGAAGGCGAGCAGGGCGTGGCTGACGTGGCTGTGGACAGCCGCCAGCGTGCGCCGCGCCAGGAGCAGGCTCGATATTGGCCCCCAGGCGTCGGCGGCGGGGTCGTATCGCTCGGCGGTGGCGGTATAAGCTGTATAGCCGCCGCCCAGGGCATACAGGTAGCCACCACAGCCAGGCTCGTCGCTGTCCACACCGATCAGGGCGAGGCCAGCGCGGCCCCGACTCATCGGGTGTCGGGTGGTCCAGCTATCGGTGTTGGGGTTGTATGCCTCTACTATGGCGAGGTCGGTTGGCTGGCCGGGCATCCCGCCCACCGCGTAGATAACGCCGTTCAGGGTGGCCGCGCCGAGGTAGACGCGGGCTGTGGGCATGGGCGCTTTGGTCTGCCACCGGCTGCCCGCCGGACGCGAGGGGTCGTACTCGTACACCGTGTTCTTACCGACCAGTGACGAGGCGCTGCCGCCTATGACATACAGCTTGCCATTCAGGGCGGTTACTCCGGCCCCAAAGCGTGGCGCGGGAAGGGGGTCGGTGGCGATCACTTGCGTGCGGTCGTCGTCGGGGTAGTACGCCTGTAAGGTTTGCTCGACCGTGCCCGTGCTGCCGTCGTAGCCGCCGGGGACGTAAACGGCGTTGCCTATAGTGGCCGCGCCCACGTTGCTCACACCTACCTGTAAGTGGGCGCGGTCTGTCCAGGTGTTGCCAAGTGGCTCATATTCTTCGATGGGGAGGTCGGTGTTGCCGTTGTTGTCCTCGCCGCCGACTATGTAGATACGCCCGTTGGGCGCGAAGGAGACGGCGGCTTGGCGGCTGCGGGGCATGGGCGCGCTTGCCTTGCGCTCCCAGATGCCAGCGGTGGTGGTGATGACGGTCACGCCGAAGTACCTGCCGGGTTCGGGCTGCTGGCCTGTGGCGGTGATGGTTACCACGTCCCTCGCGCCCAGAGTGCTATTGGCGGGCACCAGCACGCTGACCGTGATGGGCGTTGAGGCGTCGGGCGCGATCACGCCGGTCTGGGTGGGGGTGAAGGTGGTGGCCCAGGCGTTGCCGGTGGCGGCTATCTGAAAGGTGTTGTTCTGGCCGCTACGATTGATGAGGGCCGCCGTGTAGGTGACAGGTGAGCCGAATGCCGCCGCCCCCTGCTGATTGGGCGGGTTGAAGTCTACGCCGTAGCTGCTGACGCTGCTGGTAAGCACCGCCGTTGCCGTGAATGCGCCGGGCGTGGGGAGGGCCGAACTGACGTTTACCCTCGCCACATCGTTGGCGCCGATGGGCGCGTTGGGCGGTATTTGCACCTGTACCGTGACGGTTATGGAGGAGCCTCTGGGCATGGCGCCGGTGTTGGCGGGCTGAACGGTGGTGGTCCAGACGTTGCCGCTGGGGGCGATTGTGAAAGAGTTGTCAATGCCGGTCTGGTTCGCCAGAGTGTGGCTGTAGGTGAGGGTCGCGCCGGGTGCGCCTCCCCTTTGGGCGATCTGCGGCGAGATGATTACGCCGCGCTGCAACTGGTAGCGTATGGCCCGCTCAGGCACGACCGAGTCGACATAGCAGGAATAGGGGAGGCCGATGGCGCCGTTGGCGTTCTGGATGCCTATCACGCCACCGGAGCCATTGACACCGGAGCCGTTCAACGACATGTATTGAAAGGTCATGTCGCCGCTCTCGGATACCAGCGCCTCGAAGGTGGCGGTGGTGCTGTGCTGATTGAAGTCGTAAGCGCCCCGCCATTCGACCACGAAGGTGCGGTTGGGAGAAGTGCCTATAATGTCGGTATAGACGCCGCCCAGGCCACTTGGGGAGTCGGGCACGATAAAGTCGAACCACAGAGGCGCGAGCATGGCCTGGGGCACTCCACCGCTGCTGGACGGGAGGCATTCGTGGGTGGCTCCGGGCCAATAGTCGTTGGGCGCGCCGAAGTGGACATTGCCGTTGGTGGAGATATGCATCGAGGTGTAGCTTGTGCCATAGAAGTTGAACGCGAAGGGCAGAGTGGTGGTGACCACGCCATCGTCCAGAGGGCCTTGCGCCCCGCCGCTCACCCGCGCCCAGGCGTCGTCGGACACGCGGTTGACGCCCGGTTGCCAGTTATAGGAGGGGCCGCCGGGGTCTCGATCATCGGCGAAGACGTAGCCATAGGCGTCGGGGCCGCCCGTGCGGTCGGGCGCATGCAGTTGAGGCTGAGGCGCATCAGAGGGGAGAGCGAGGCCGGGTGCTGGATGCTGGGTGTTGGGTGTTGGGTGTTTGGCGGTCTTTGGGTTTTGGTCGGTTGCTTGGCCTGCGCTGGCGGGGTGGGGAATGGCAAGGGCCAGGAGCGCGAGGCAACACAGGAGAAGGCCGAGGGATAGTAGGGCGGCTACTTTGGGAGATGGCGTGGACGGCATGACCTATGGACGCTCCTTAGTGCTGGAGATTACGGCTGCTAACAGTACCCTATTGTCCCAGTTTAGTGGGGAAGTTGTCAAATGCGGACGAGCGACGACCGACGACGGACGACGGACGACCGAAGCAGGCAAAAGGCAGAAGGCAGATAAAACTGATAGCTGATAGCTACTCGGAATCGGTCGTCGCTCGTCGGTCGTCGCTCGTCCGCCTCTCGTACTCCATCTCGTGTGCCGTGTCGCGGGCTGTTTCTTCGCCGAGGAGGCGGGCGACTATGCGCAGGGCCATGTCAATGCCTGCCGAGACGCCGGCTGAGGTGATGATGTGGCCGGTGTCTATGTAGCGTTGGTCATCACGCACGGTGACTGCGGGGTGGGTCTGGCGGAGGCGGTCTATGCTTGCCCAGTGGGTGGTGGCTTCGCGCCCGTCCAGGAGGCCGCGCGTCGCGAGAAGAAATGCGCCGGTACAGACCGAGGCAGTAAGCTGGGTGGCGCGGTCCTGGGCGGCTATCCAGTCCAGCAGCGTGTTATTGCTCGCTTCGCGGCGCGTGCCCCAGCCGCCGGGCACCACCAGGATGTCGAGGGGTGGGTGGTTCTCGATGGTGTAGTGGGGCTGCACAAGGAGGCCGCCCCGGCAGCGCACTATGTCGGCTCGCTCGGCTATCGTGAAGACACGGAAGGGTCTGGCGGTGCCGTCCTGGGCGTCTTGCCCCGGTTGCTGGGTGGTTGCGAATACCTCGAAGGGGCCTGCGAAGTCCAGCACCTCTACGTCGTCAAAGATGAGTATGCCTACGGTTGTTTGTGTCATAGCTTTGTTCCGGGGTTGGCAATTGTTTCTTCTTGGGTACGAGGGCGTGATTTATCGCGCCCTGTGGGTCGAACGTTCCCTTTGCTCCGGGTTGCCATCCTGACTGATAGTATATACTACATTTAGCACTAAGAGAGGAGCATGACATGAAACTTGGGGTAGTGTTTCCACAGACGGAAATAGGCGCGGACCCTGCGGGGATAAGGGACTACGCGCAGTCTGCGGAAGGGGCGGGGTATAGCCACATATTGGCCTACGACCACGTGCTGGGGGCGGGCACGGCGCAGCGCCCCGATTGGCGCGGGCCGTACACGTCCGAGACGCAGTTCCACGAGGTGATGGCGCTGTTCGGCTACCTGGCCGCCGTCACGCAACGGCTTGGGCTGGTGACGGGCGTGCTGATCCTGCCGCAGAGGCAGACGGCATTGGTCGCCAAGCAAGCGGCAGAGATTGACGTGTTGAGCGGTGGCCGCCTAAGGCTGGGCGTGGGTATCGGGTGGAACGAGGTCGAGTACGAGGCGCTGGGCGAGGACTTCCACAACCGGGGCAAGCGGATCGAGGAGCAGATAGAGGCGCTGAGGCTGCTGTGGACCGAGCCAGTGGTGAACTTCCAGGGCCGCTGGGAGCATATACCGGACGCGGGTATCAACCCTCTGCCGATACAACGGCCAATCCCGGTCTGGATAGGGGGCGCGGCGGACGCAGTGCTGCAAAGGGTAGCGCGAATCGGCGATGGCTGGTTTCCGCAGATGAAGCCCGACGCGGCCCGCCCTCTCATCGAGAAGCTGCGGGGATACGCCCAGGCCGCAGGCCGCGATCCGAACAGCATCGGCATCGAGGCGCGGCTCAACCTGAGCAAGGGCGACCCCAATGACTGGCGGCAGCAGCTAGATGGCTGGCGCGACTTGGGCGCGGAGTATGTTGGGGTGAACACGATGGGGATGGGCCTGGCGAGGCCGAGGGCGCACATTGAGATGATAGAGAGGGTTAAGAGGGAGCTGGGAGTCTAAATCCCCCCCGCGTACCCATCCGCCCGCTTGTCGCTTCCTCCGGCATAAGCCCCCGAAGCGAGCCGCCAGATGATCTGGCCGCGACCGAAGCCGCCACCCGACTCTACCACCTGCACGTCGTGGCCCATTGCGCGGAGGCCGCCGGGTATGGAGGGGGCGACGTCGGCCTCTAGCTCGACGGTGCGGCCGGCGGTCCACTGCCAGCGCGGAGCGTCGAGGCTGGCCTGGGGGTTCATGGCGTAGTCTACTGTGTTGACCACCATTTGCATGTGGCCCTGGGGCTGCATGAAGCCTCCCATCACGCCGTATGGCCCTACCGCCTGGCCGTCGCGGGTGAGGAAGCCTGGGATGATGGTATGGTAGGGGCGCTTGCCCGGTTCGAGGCGGTTGGGGTGGTTGGGGTCGTTGCTGAAGCCGTGCCCCCTGTTCTGGAGGGCGATGCCCGTGCCCGGCACCACGATGCCCGACCCGAAGCCCATGTAGTTCGACTGGATAAAGCTGATCATCAGGCCGTCGCCATCAACCGCAGATAAGTAGATCGTGCCGCCCGCATGGGGGTCGCCTGGTTCGGGGTCGAGGGCGCGGTCGCCGATGAGAGCGCGTCGTTTGGCCGCGTACCCCTTGTCGAGGAGTGCGGAGACGGGCACGTCTGCGAAGTCGGGGTCGGCCACGTAGCTGTGGGCGTCGGCGAAGGCCAGCTTGAGCGCCTCGATTTGCAGGTGGAACGACTCGGCGCTGTCTCTCGGTATGCCCGCCATGTCGAAGCCTTCCAGGATGTTGAGGGCGATCAGGGCGGTGATACCCTGGCCGTTGGGCGGTATCTCCCAGGCGTCGAAGCCGCGATAGAAGGTGGAGATAGGCTCGACCCAGGCGCTTGTGTGCGCGGCCAGGTCGTCGCCGGTTATCACCCCGCCCGTCTCTTCTGAGAAGCTGGCTATCGAGCGGGCCAGGTCTCCCTTATAAAAGTCGTCCGCGCCCGATTCGGCGATGCGGCGCAGGGTGGCGGCGTGGCCGGGGCTGGACCACATCTCGCCCGCGCGTGGGGCGTGCCCAGCGGGCGCAAAGGTCTCTTTCCAGCCTCGGAACTCGGGGCTTGTCAACTGTTCGTAAGCTTTGGCGGCGTAGCCCCAGTATTGGGCCAGGAGGGGCGAGAGAGGGTAGCCGTGCTCGGCGTAATAAATGGCCGGGGCGAAGAGGTCGGTGAAGGGGAGCCTGCCGAAGCGTTCGTGCAGGTCGCGCCAGGCGGCGGGCGCACCCGGTACGGTGACGGGCAGCCAACCCCTGGACGGCATAGCGTCGTGCCCGCCTGCGCGGATAGCGCCGTAGGTGAGGGCGGCTGGGGCGCGACCCGACCCGTTGAGGCCGTGCAGCTTGCCCCCGTCCCACACCAGCGCGAAGGCGTCCGCGCCGATGCCGTTAGATGTCGGCTCGACCACCGTGAGGGTAATGGCGGTGGCGAGGGCCGCGTCAACCGCGTTGCCCCCTTGTTGGAGCATGGTAATGCCCGCCTGCACCGCGAGCGGCTGGCTGGTCGCCACCACCCCTCGGCGGGCGACGGTCACGCTTCGCTGCGAGCAATAGGGATTACGGATTAGATCGAAATTGCTGTCCATTGGGCATCTCCTCGATACTGGCATTGTACCTTAATCCGTGAACGAACCGCCAAGACGCCAAGGACGCCAAGA
>JBBSGN010000173.1:0-6184 GCA_038254085.1 Chloroflexia bacterium
ATAGCTGATAGCTGATAGCTACTTATCGCCCATAGTTCAGCCCTGGTATAATTGCCCCACCGATGACCACCACTATTGACCCGCGCACGCCGGTTCTTACTCCCGAATCGGCTCGGATTCCTCAAAACTCAAAACTCAAAACTCAAAACTCAAAACTCAAGGCTCACTTGTTGGTATTGGGCGGGTATGTGCTGCTTACGGTGCTGCTCACTTATCCTATCCCGTTCAGGCTCTTCACGGAGGTGCCCGGCGGGGGCGACGCCTGGCAGCATGTGTGGAACCTCTGGTGGGTCAAGCACGCTCTGTTTGGCCTTCACACCAATCCGTATCATACCGACCTCCTGTACTATCCGCAGGGCGTGAACCTGTACCTGCACACACTCGTGCTGACCGCCGGGTTGATAGGCATCCCCCTCCAACTGGCCGGGTTCAACCTGATTGCCACCTATAACCTGGTGTTGTTGTTGAGCTTCGTGCTGGGCGGCTATGGGATGTTCCTGCTCTGCCATTATCTGACGGGCAACCGCTGGGCTTCGTTCGTGGGCGGCATCGTCTTCGCCTTCTCCCCCTACCACTTCGCCCACCTCTTCGGCCACATGAACCTCTCCTCGCTAGAGTGGATTCCATTCTATGTGCTGCTCTTGCTGAAAGCGATTGACGCGCCGTCAGTGGCTAGTGGCTCAACGCCTGACACCCAGCACTCAGCACTTTTCCTTGCGGCGGGGGCGGGCGTCCTGCTTGCCGTGAACGCATACACGGACCTGTTGTACGCGATATTTCTGATGCTACTGACCGGCTTAATTTTAGCGTGGCGTGTGCTGGCGCCGTCCGAGAGGCGGCTGTTGCGGGAGGTGGGGGTGGGTTGGCGCGAGGGCTTATTGCGTCTGCTGGTGGGCGGTGGCGCGTTCTTGCTGCTGGTGTCGCCCATAATCTTGCCCACGTTGGCCGAGGCTCGGCAAGGTTACGCCCAACAGCCGCCACGCGAGACCTTAGTTTATTCCTCGGACGCGATCCTGGCCTTCACGCCGTCCGAGCTGCACCCGCTCTGGGGCAAGGCGATTAGTGAGCGCATCAACCGGATAGGGCCTTACTTGCCAATAAAGAACCCCTCCGAGCGGGTGGTGTTCCTGGGGTACGCGGTGCTGGGGTTGGCGGCTTACGGCGTGTGGTGGCTACGCGCTAATCGCCGAGTTCGCTTCTGGGCATTTGTCGCGGGCGCTACCTGGCTACTTAGTCTGGGGCCTATTCTGCAACTGTACGGCAAGAGCCAGTTTACGGCGTTCGGAGTGAGCATCCCACTGCCCTACTTGCTGCTGTACAAGCTGCCTCTGTTCAGCATCATGCGGACGCCCACCCGCCTGGCGGTGTTGACCATGCTCGCGCTGGGGATACTGGTGGCTTTCGCCATCGGTGCGCTGCTGTCCAGTCTACGCGCACCAAGAGGGGAAGCGAGAGGAGAAGCGATTGCTCGGAGGTCGCCTGCGTGGGGCTACTGGCTGGCTGCGCTCGGTCTGCCTGCGCTGATACTGTTCGAGTTTTTGGCCGTGCCGTTTCCAACGGTGCCGCCCGGTTGGAACGTGCCTATTTACTCGAAGATAGCGAATGAGCCGGGCCGGTTCGCCCTGCTCGAATTGCCATTGCGCCCCTTCTCGGATTACATGGCTTATCAGACCATACATGGCAAGCCGATCATCGGCGGCTATTTATCGCGCCAACCCCCATACGCGCTAGAAGAGGAGATGCCTGCGGTCAAGTACCTGCTCGATACCACCTCTCCCTCGGACCCTATCAGAGAGCAGGTGACGGGTGGAAAGGGCGTGGAGGCGCTGCGAAAACTAGGGGTGAAGTACATAATCATCCGATGGTGGGCCTTCACCTCCGACCAAAAAGCCGCCATGCAAACCAAGCTCTCCACCCTCCTCGGCAGACCCCCCGACTTCACCTATCCACAGGACCAGGTAGACGCTTGGAAATTATGAATTATGAATTGAAGCAAATAATTCATAATTCATAATTAGACTTTCGGGTTCGGCGGTCGGCCTGGGCTGGGATTGGGGTTGGGGTTGGGGTTGGGACTGGGTGGCGCTGCTGGGGAGGGCGGCTTCGTATACGCGCCTGCCTGTTGTGAGGTAGAGCTTGCCCCGGCCTTCGTCTACGGTCATGCTCCCTAAAAGAGCGAAGCTGTCCGAGTTGGCCGGCCCTTTGAAGGTTGCTAACGTCTGGCCTTCTTTGCCCATGCGGGTGATACTGCCGTCGGCGGCTCTCAACAGGTAGAGATCGTGGGCGTCGGTGCTGGTGAATATGTCGGTGGGGGCCGATCCTGCCGTCGCTTTCGGCGTGATCGTGCGAATGACCTTGCCGCCCTGCATGACCAGGATGTTGCCGTCTCCGAGCAGCACGTAAACAGCGCCGTCAATCGCCATCGCCACCGGACTTTTCATCTGGTCCACGCTCGCGGGGTCTTGTATCCAGTCGGTGGGGGGTTGACCGTATCCACCGGAGGGGTACTTCGACACCTGCCCAGGTTTAGCGGCCAGCAGGTAGAGGTTGCCGTCATAGCTGGCTATACCCTTCGGCTTGTCGAGGGCGTCGGCTCCGCCCAGCGGTTGGGCTTGCCAGGCGCTTGTGTCGGCGTTGTACACATAGGCCACCAGGTTGCTGTCCAGGGCTACCAGGTTACTCACACGCAGGGTTATCGCGGCCAAAGCGCCGACCTTCTGCCCTCCCGCGCTGTCGCCCGCAGAGAGCATCACCGCGCAATTCTGGGCGGATAGGCGGCAGCGATATATTTTCCCCTTCTCTCTGTCCAGCACGTAAGCATCGTTGCCTTGCACTACAACCTGGCTCAACTGGCTTTTAGAAGTTGCTACCGACGACGCCTGGGTGCCCGAAGCGGTGATAGAGGTCTTGTCTACCTCGTCGAGGTCGAAGAGCATTTTAGGTTCGGGCAGGCGGGTAACGCCCTGGGCCTTATCTAGTTCGGTCTGCACTTTTGCGGAAAGGGTCTTTGCATCCGCCGATTGGGGGTCGGCGGCGAGGGCCGCTTTCGCCTTCTCGAGCGATAAAGAGAGGTGTTGCGTCTGTTCTGCATCGCTAATTGCAGGCTTATTGGCTAGTAAATCTTCTTGTTGAGCCTGCTGTAAGAGGTTGGAAAGGGCTTTCTGCTTGGGCTTGCCCGCCAGCGTGCTGATGGAGAAAACGAGGATCGCCGCCAGCGCCACAACCGCCAGGGCAATCACCAGCCGGGTGGGTAAGATCAGCCTTTTGCCGCCCGCCCGCTCGCCCTCTGCGGGGTTGACCCGTTCGGGGAGCATACTTCGCAGGGTAGCGCCCGTCCAGGTCATAGCCTTGTGCGCTGTAACGGTCCAATCTGTGCCCTGAGCCTTACCAGGGGAGTCGGGAGTTAGAGAGGCCCTAGGCTCCTGGTCGCCGTAATCGGCGTCGGAACCAAAGATGGTCGGGGCCTGGTAAGACCGCCATTGGGCGTCAGTCCCGTTGTGGGCCGTATAGCCGTTAGTGGCGTGGCCGTTAGCAAGGTGCCCGTTGCTGGTTGTTGGGACTTTTGCTTCGCTGCCGGGTCGTGGGTGTGCCGCAAGGTCGAATGGGCAGGCTTGTTCGGAGGGGGCGTCGTAGCCGTCGAGCGCAGGTGGGCTGTCTTCCCAGCCGTCAAACTCCAATTCACCGGTCTGCTCTTCGGTCTCGATGGGCATATCAGCCCTGTATGGCGGCAGATCAAGCGAGCGCTGGAGCAGCATCTCGGTCGGTTGCTGGTGGGCTTGTGAGCTTGGCTGCTCCTGGTATATCTGCTCGTCCTCGGCCTCGTATTGCGGCTCCTCTTCCGGTTGGGCGCTCTCGGATTGCGAGGGGGCGTTTCGGCGGCGCGACAGCCACTCTCGCGGCCCTTTGAGCGCGCTTCTGATACCAGGCAATTCGTTGACAGGCGCACTAGGCGCACTGATATGCGGGCCATGAGGCAGCGCCAATACACCGCCGTTAGCCGCCATTGTGTCTGCTTGGGGACTGAACATGTGGGCGTTGTAATCGGTCTCTACGCCTGAAGAGCTTTCTACGCCCAACTGCAATATGCAAGCGTGCGCCTCGGCCATGCCGCGCTCTACCGCCAGTGAGTAGAGAGCGTCTGTTATCTGGTTGCCGTCGCCGGAGGCGAACAGTGCCTCGGCCTCGGTGCGGTTCAAATAGCGAGCCAGGCTGGACGAGATCATAACCACCAGATCACCCGGCTCGACCCGCCTGTAAACCAGGTCCACCTCAATGCCGGGGCCGCTGCCGAGCGGCGGGGCGGGCAGGGTAGGGGTTGCTATCTCGCCTTCGTCCTCCTGCTCGGTCTCTTCGTCGGGCCTGGGCACGCGACTGAGTGGGACTATCGTATAGCTGGTGGGCGCCTGCCAGGAAGGCGGCTCTGGGATGGCCGACAAGATGCCATTGTGGACGATATATGCCTGTGTGGGCGACAGTTGCGCCATATATAGGCCGGTGCCGTCGGGCCTGAGCAGTACGGCGGTGAGGCCAACTTTGGCCCGTTTGGTGCGCACGCCACCCGCCTGCACTGCCACGCCCCCGCCCGACCCGTTCTCTGGCTGCGGGCTTTCTCGATTATAGTTGTATTGGAGCAGGGTGCCGTTAGCGTTGTCCAGCGCGTTCATCAGGCTGCTGGTGAGGCTCAGGGAGCTATCGGCGAAGTAGTGCTGGATGACCGCCCGTTGCGCCAGACGGCACGCTTCCATGCCCAGCGAGGGGTGGTCGCCCGCAGGCTCGGTGAGCAGCGCGAGCGTGCCCTTACGCTGTAAGCCGGACGCGAGCGGGTGAATACAGATGCTGTAATCGCCCGCCTCCTGCCGGACCCCACTTAACACCGCGAACCTGTGGCAAGATAACTCTAAGCGCCCCATATCTCTCCTCGCTATACCATGACCACCGACGACCGACTACCAGCCGCCTAGCGGCTATGCGCCGCTTTCACCCGTTTCAGGGGTGCAAAAATTATATCAGCCAGGTAGAACATCCCATGAGTTATCCACAGTGGCCGGTAGTCGGTGGCTGGTGGTCATGTTTGGTATTATGAGCGTCCCCTACGTTTCCAGTTCATAGTTCCTACCTGGGTGGGCGCAAAGTGAAGGGAGACGGGACGGTAAGGGCAGAGGGCGTGATTTATCGCGCCCTCTGCCCTTACCCAAATATCTGTTTGCGCCTCTAGGCCCGACTTTGGATCAGCTCTGCCATGCCCACGATCTCCTTTACGCCACCTGGGGGTTTGGAGTACACTTATTCGGCAGGATTGAAGACCTTACTCACAACTCGCAACTCACTCAGTCCCTAGCACTGATAGGAGATAAACATGTCTAACATAGACGATTATATTGACCAGCATTTTGACCAAACCATCGAGCGGCTAACACGCTGGGCCGCGCAACCTAGTATTTCCACCGAGAACATCGGCGTTGAAGAGATGGCGGCGCTTGTGGCGGAAGAGTTCAAGCGGAGCGGCTTCGACGTGCAGACCTACCCGACCGAGGGCCACCCGATTATCCTTGCCACGAGCGGGCCGGCCAACGCGCCCACTCTTCTCATATACAACCATTACGATGTGCAACCTGTGGGCGACCTGTCCGAGTGGACCTCGCCTCCATTCGAGCCGCAGGTGCGCGGCGACAAGATGTACGGGCGCGGGGTGGCCGACACCAAGAGCAACATCGTGTCGCGCCTGGACGCCCTCGATACGATACGCGCCGTGCAGGGCCGGCTTCCTATAAGAGTGATCTGGCTGTTAGAGGGCGAGGAGGAGATCGGCAGCCCGCATCTCGACAAGTTCATCTCCGAGCATAAGGACGAATTGCGCGCCGACGGCTGTATCTGGGAGTTCGGCGGCTATACCTGGGAAGGCATACCCAACGTCACGCTAGGCCTGAAGGGGATGCTGACGGTGGAGCTAATAGCTCGCGCCGCCAACCGCGACTTGCATTCGGGCCTGGCCGCCATCGTGCCCAGTCCCGTGTGGCGGCTCGTGTGGGCGCTCTCGGCTATCAAAACGCCCGACGGCAAGGCGCAAATCCCCGGCTTTTACTCGGCGGTTACAGTTCCGAACGACGCGCAGGAGAAGTTGATCGAGAAGATACCGGACGAGAGCCAGCGCGAGATGCAAAGCTACGGTTTGCAGTCATATATC
>JBBSGN010000174.1:0-6175 GCA_038254085.1 Chloroflexia bacterium
AAATAAACCTTCTCGCTTTCCGAGCAATACACGCCGAAAAGCTCAATTTCTCCCTGATAATGTTTATAGTGCCCCTTCACGTAGTTGGCTGTTCTAAACATAACGGCTGTGCCATCTCGAAGTAGACGGCCCGTCTTTATCTGTACCCTTCTTTATCTGTACCCTGTAGAAGCTTCCTTTATCATCTATCACCAAGTCGTATCTCTGCCCATTGCCCCAGGGGAACAAGACCACTTTACCAGCTTTGAGCAGTGCCGTCAATACAACGGCAAGACTTGTGTCACCGACTTGATTGGTATCCACAGTCTAATGCTCTCCCAACTGAGCTACATCCCCATATGGAGGCCACAAAGTCTCCGTATGGGAGACAGCGCAGCCAGGCATTATTATAACCGACGACCTTGCTCGCGTCAAGCGTTCGCGTTGGCTCATTAAAATCGGCTCAAGTACAAAAAGAGAGCAAATGCGTGAGAAACAGCGACCAGCTATCCCTTGTCATTCCGAGCCTGAATTGGGCGAAGCCCAAGAACCCGAAGAATATCTCCGCTTTCCTCATGCCTCTACTCTACATCTACTTGCAGGATGCGCCACTCAGGATGACAAAGGATAGCGACCTCGTTTCCAATTGACCTCTCGTTTCTGCGATGACTTCTATGGATCGTCTGCTCTGCGCTCAATGGCACTATTCTTGCGGCGAGTTGGGGCGATAAGGATTGGCAAACGCTATGCCCTGGTATGCGGTGAGGCCTATTGTTGCATCTGTCAATTTTACACATAGGGAGATTCGCGATTGACATCTGGTAAGCAGAGCGATAAAAGCGAGCGGGGCACGGGGAGCAACCACGATAAGTTAGTATTGATTGTTGAAGATGAGCCTGACAACCGCGAGATCATGCGCACAGTGGTCGAGGATATATTAGGCTACAGAGCCATCCTTGCTGACGACGGCGAGACGGCATTACAGGTGGTGGCTACCGGCGGGCCTGATATGGTCCTGATGGACCTGATGATGCCGGTGCTGGACGGCTTCGAGACGATACGGCGCATCAAAGCGGACAGGGCTACGCGCAGTATTCCCGTAATCGCTATCACCGCCCTCGGTGGGCAGGTTGATCGCCAGCGCGCCACAGATGAAGGGGCCGACGGCTTTTTGAGCAAGCCCTTCGACCTGAATGAATTGATTTCGGTCATTCAGCGATACTTGACTGCTCCAGCAGACTAGGGACACAGATAGAAGCACAAAGGCCAAAATCGCTTCTGATGGTTTTGGCCTTTGTTTCTGTCTTACTCTACTTGCGATAGGACGAAGGAGAAGGTGGCGACGGTGCCTGGGCCGTTCTCTTTGCGCTCAATCTTGAAATCGCCGCGCAGGTCGCTGACCACCAGAGTGCGGACTATATTCAAGCCGAGGTTGGCGTCTTCTTGGGCATCAAAGCTTTCGGGGATGCCTATGCCGTTGTCCGACACCTCGATCCTCACGGTGGGCGCTGCCGGGCGCGAGGTCAACTCTGCCTTCCCTTCGCTGTCTCTCTCTTCGAGCCAGGCCCGGATTTTGATCTCCCCCTCGATAAGCCCCGCGAAGCCGTGCAGGATAGCATTAGACACCAATTCGTTCAGGAGAAGGGCCAATAGAGTTGCTTCGTGCGAGCCTACCCTTATCTGCTCGGTGCTGGCGTCTATGTCTATCGTTAGATTGAAGCCGGGCCTATTGAGGGTGGATACTACGGCCTCAGCGACGTTGCTAGCAAGCTCGTACAGGCTGGTTGATTCTACGTCGCCCCGCGTCATCAGGTCATGGACGGCGGCGATGCTCTGCACGCGGGCGATGCTCTCACGGACGGCGGTGGCGGCCTCACCTTTGGGGGCCATGCGGCGTAGCTGCATCGAGAGGAGACCGGCCACGGTTTGCAGGTTGTTGCGGACCCGGTGGTTCATCTCCTGCAGCATGGCCGATTTGGTTTGCAACCCCCGCAGCGCAGCGTCGTACAGCCGAGAGTTTTCCAGAGCGATAGCGGCTTCATGCGCGAAAGCGTCGAGCAGGCGCACCTGCTCCTCACTGAACGTTCTCTCCCCCTCGTCATACAGGCAAATCCCGCCCATGATACCACGCGGAGCCACCAACGGCACGCAGAACATCGAACGGTAGCCTTCGGAAGCGGCAGGGAGGCCGAGGTGCGCGTCGGCGTCGGGTGGTAGAGGGGCGGGTATGCCCCGCATGACCGCGTGGGCTATCGTGCTGCCCTCTACATCGAGGATGACGCGAGGCGCTGCTTTGCCTTGATGGATGTTGTGGTCAGGAGCGCGCAGGTTGTATTGGGCTACCTGTTCAAGTATGCCCGCATCGGCATGTAGCTCATATATGGCGGCGGCATCGGCATGGACCAGGTGAGCCGCCTGGTGAGCGATAAGGGCCAGCACCTCCGATAGATTAAGGGTAGCGGCTATGTGCGCCGACACGCCTTGCAGGGTGGAAAGCTCGATCACCTTCTGGCGCAGTTGGCTGTCGGTCTGCTCGTACAGGCGGGCGTTCTCTATGGCGATGGCTATCTCACCAGCCACCGTTTCCAGAAACTTTATTTCGTTATCGCTGAAGTCGCGCTCCTCGAAAGTATGGACGGTGATGGCCCCCACCAGTTGCTCTTTGGTGAAGAGGACCACCGGCACGGCGAGGATCGAGACGGCTCTGTCTTCCTGAAGAGCAGGCACGTACTTGAAGCGAGGGTGCGCCCAGGCGTCCTTCGCGGCAATCGGCTTGCCCGACATAGCCGCCCAGCCGGTTATGCCCTCGCCCAGTTGCAGGCGCACGTTGCCAACCGCGCCGGTGCCCAGGCCGCTGGTGGCGGTCAGCACCAACTGGTCCCATTCAGGCTCGTACAGGAAGATGGAGCAAATGTCGGCGTGGGTAACAGCCACCACCGCCTGCGCCGTCTCGTTCAGCATATCGCTCAGTTTGAGGGAAGAGTTGGCCGCACTGTTGACCCTGTGGAGGGCGGTCAGTTCGGCCAGGCGGTCCTTCAGATGGTCGGTAGTATCCAGTTGAGGGGACGAACCGGCGGTCATGTAGCCCCCGACAGCGGCATCAAGCAGGGAAGTAGCGAGGTCCTGCCCCGCATCCGGCAGGCCGGACAGCGCATCGCCAACCGATACCATCTCCTGTATGGCCGCCCGCACCTCCTGCCCCGACCGGGCGAACCCGGCGCCGCGCTCACGCGCCCACGCCAGGAGCGGGGCCAAATCGCCCTGCAAGGCATCGGCTAGCGGCGCCGCAATCGCCCGCCCGTCCACCCCCACCCCTTCCAGTCGCTGGAGCAGGTCGTTCAAGTATGTGGTCTGGTCGGCTGTCTGTGGCAAGGACTCGTAAAACGTAAAACGTAATGCGTAAGGGTTTTGAAGCTGGCTATGATGCTACCCTTAATATACCAAGTACCAGGTTTTATTTCATGCATTACGTTTTACGAGTCGTTTCAGTTGGTAGGCGGGGCGACGAATTGGTTGGTGAACATCTTGCCCACGTCGCCTTTTTGGGGGATGACTTTGATTTCTAGTAGGAAGTCCTGGGTGGCGGACCACACGGCGGGGTCGGTCCAGCCGAGGGGGTGGGTGGTAGCGGGGTCGTTCGGCTTGGGCTGCATCAGCTTGACTGTCTCTTGCAGCACTTTTAGCTGAAGGTCTTTGTTCTTGACCGCTTCGGGGACCTCTTTAAGCGATTGGTCGAAGGCGGCGGAGGGGTTGTCTACCGTCTCTTTTACGCCTCTGAGGGTAGCTTGCACCACCTTGCCCACCAGATTAGGGTTATCTTTGAGGGTCTTCTCGTTGGTGGCAAGGCCATTAGACGCCAGTTTAGCGTAATCCGACACCATGAGGGTGCTTACGTCAAAGCCCTGGCTGCGGAGTTGCACCGGCTCGTTGGCGGCGTAGACCATAGCCGCGTCCACCTGCCCCTGCGACAAGCTGGCGACCTGGGTGAAGTTGATAGACTTAAGCTGTATGTCGTTGAGAGTGAGACCGCCCGCCTTGAGAAGGGCTTGTAAACCGATGTAGCTAGAGCCGAACGGGCCGGGCACGCCTACCGTATGCCCTTTCAAGTCGGCGGGGCTTTTGAGGGTGGGGCCTTTGCCGACGATAGAGGCTGCGGCCACCGGGTATTGCCTGTACCAGGTCATGGCGTACACCACCGGGATGCCTTGCAACCGCGCCGGTATTATCTCGTCGCCGGAGGCCACCGCGAAGTTGATGTCCTCGTCGCCCACGCCCAGCAGCTTGATCAGGTCGGGCACGATGCCGTGCTTGAAGGTCACATCCAGCCCTTGCTCCCTGTAGTACCCCTTATTGAGCGCCACATAGAACGGCGCGAATTGCGCATCGGGGATATAACCGAGGGCAATAGTCACTTTGGTGAGGGGCGCTGCGGTGGCGATGGCGGCGGGTGATGGGTTGGAGTTAGAGGCCAGCGTAGGTTGTGCAGGAGTAGGTGTGGGCGGGCCGTTATCGCAGGCGGTGAGTGCGAAAGGCGATAGTATGGTGGCGAGGGCTATTAGTAGAAAAAAGAACTTTTTCACGGGCATTTCTTACGTCTCCCTTGTTATTGGACTTGTTATTGGAACTTGTCGGGAAAATGAGAGGCCCATTAGAAACGAACCGTCTTTCCCTTGTCATTCCGAGTGAAACGAGGAATCACCATCCCTGGTACTTACTTGGCTGGCGCTTCCCTTCTACCCCAAACGTCCTACTATCCCCAACTGATTCCTCGTTTCACTCGGAATGACAAGGGAGAGTGGGCCGGCTAAAGAAACAGTTGGTAATCACTGATAATCACACATCGCCGGCAATCACTCCCACGTGACCAGCACCCTCTCCAACAGCGTCACAGCGGTGTAGGCGAGAACGCTGAGGAAGGCGAGAGAGACCAGGCCGACGAAGATGAGCGGAGTGTCGAACAGACCCCGGCCCTGATTGAGCATGAAACCGAGGCCGGAGTTGGCGGATACAAGCTCGCCCACCACAGCGCCGGTTATAGAGAGGGTAAGCCCCAGCTTCACCCCGGCCAACAGCGCCGGCAAGCTAAGGGGCAATTCGACATAGCGTATTGTTTGCAGCAAATTGGCCCCCGATATGCGGGCCACTTCGAGCATCGAGCGGTCTATGCTCCGCAGACCCACGATGGTGTTCACCAGTATGGGGAAGAAAACGATCAGAGCTACTATGACTACGTTGCGTACAAGGTCGTTTCCAAACCAAAGCACCAGCAATGGAGCCAAAGCCACCACCGGCAACCCCTGGCTTATGGCTATGTACGGCCCGACTACCCTTTCCAGCAGCCGGGAACGACCAATCGGGTAGCCGAAACACACGCCCACCCCTAACGCCACCAGAAAGCCCAGCCCCGCTTCGAGAACCGTCGTGCGGAAGTCAACGAAAAATGAACCGTCCTGGACGGTGTCCCACATACGGCTCGCCACCAGGTCGGGCGTGGGGAGGATAAAGGAGGGATAGTTGCCCAGCACGGCCACCCCCCACCAGGCCAGCGCCAGCAAGCCCATTGTGAGCAAGCCCATGCCGCCACGCAGAATAAGCGCGCGCCAGTTGAGGCGGTGCGGTTCACCCCCACCTTCCCACTTCTGCTCAAGACCAAGGGAGCTGGGTTGAAGAGTGCCCTGCATCTGCTTGGGTGGGGTGGTTACCCTGTGTTTTACTTCTGTTTCTACCTTCATAACCGTTCAGCCGACAAAAAACCCTGGTCGCATAATTGCTTCCAGGGTGGGATCGGGTAGGGCACGACACGCATGGCTGGCCCTCGCGCTGCGCGCAGAGAGAATAGGCCATGACGTGGCTCCCTGACTTTCTTCCATCCGGACTGTAACCGTCGGCCCCGGCATTCCACCGGAGTCTGCCTTGCGGCTCGCGGGCTTGGCATACGCCTTACCGCCGATCGGGAATTTCACCCTGCCCTGAAAGTCTATCTTATTCGATTGTGACAATACCAGTATATTGCAGGCCATATGTGCTTGTCAAGCGCGATGAGAGGTCCCATTCTGTTTGATAGCCACTTTCTAAACGCAAAGACGCCAAGACGCCAAGGGCACGCAGAGATTAAGAGTGTTATTGGCTCTTTGTATAGTAATCCTGTTTGTCATGGACATTATCAACTATAGAACCCTTTGCGCGTCCTTTGCGT
>JBBSGN010000175.1:0-6163 GCA_038254085.1 Chloroflexia bacterium
ACGACGAAGGTGGTAAAGAGCGCGCCGGGTGCGACGTTGATAGACCTGGGCGATGGGGTGCTGGGCATGGAGATGCATGCCCCCAAGCAGACTGTCGGTGACGATTACTCCCAAATGGTCCAAGTGGCGGCAGAGGAAGTGCGGCGCAACTGGCGCGGCCTGGTGGTCTCCGCGTCCGCGCAGAACTTCTGCGTAGGAGCCAATCTGGTGACGATCCTGGGCGCAGCACAAACCCAGGATTGGGATGCGCTGGATAGGACGGTGCGCGCCTTCCAGGAGGCTAACATGCTCTTCAAGTATCTGGAGCGCCCTGTGGTGGTCGCGCCATACGGGGTCGCGGTGGGCGGGGGCACGGAGATCGCCATGCACAGCGCCCGCGTGGTGGCCGCCGCCGAGACCTACATGGGGTTGGTTGAGATGGGGTTGGGCCTGATACCTGCGGGCGGTGGCACGAAGGAAATGGCCCTACGTAGCGCGGGTGTCCTCCGGGCAATAATGCCTGCGATGAGCGGCCAACTGCCCAACAAGCCGGACTTGATCAGCTACGTAGAGCCGGCGTTTGAAGCCATTGCTACCGCCCGGGTGTCCACCAGCGCCGCCGAAGCCCGCGACCTGGGCTATCTGCGGCCAACCGACCAGATCGTGATGAATGCGGACCAACTACTGTACGAGGCCAAACAGACTGTGCTGGCTATAGACCGCGAAGGCTATATAGCGCCGCAACCCTCCCAGGTGCAGATAACAGGGCCCGACGGGCGAGCCGTACTGGAACTGATAGCCTTCACGCTGAAGAACTCAGGTTACGTGAGCGACTACGATGTATACCTAGCGGGCAAGCTGGCTTACATCATAACGGGCGGCAACTTGCCCGGCGGCACGCCCGTCCCTGAACAGTACCTGCTGGACCTGGAGCGAGAGGCGTTCCTGGGGTTGTGCGGCCAGCCAAAGACGCAGGGGCGGATGATGCATATGCTACAAAAAGGCAAACCGCTCCGAAATTGAGCAATGAGGACTGAGGATAGAGGACTGAGCGACGACCGACGGCTTCTTTAGCCGAGCTCATTCTCCCTTGTCATTCCGAGCGTAGCGAGGAATCAGTTCGGGATAGATAGTAGGATGCTTGGGGTAGAGGAGAAGTGCTAGCTGAATGGGTGCTAAGGATAATGATTCCGAGCGAAAGCGGGGAATGACAAGGGAGAATGGGCTCGTTTCTATAGTGGCTGTTATCTTCAGGATAGTTTCTAAAAGCTAATAGCTAATAGCTAGAAAGGCGTTCAAGAGTGCGCGAGGCAGTAATTGTATCGGGGGCGCGGACGGCCATTGGCAAGGCTCCGAAGGGTACGTTGGCCGCCGTGCGCCCTGAAGAGCTTGGGGCGCTGGTCATCAGGGAAGCCATAAAGAGGGCTGAGGGCCTTGACCCCGCCCAGATTGACGACGTGATAATGGGTTGCGCCGTTCCCGAAGGAGAGCAGGGGATGATCATGGCGCGCATCGCGGGCGCGCTTGCGGGCCTCCCCAACAGCGTAAGCGCCATGGTCGTGAACCGCTACTGTTCGAGCGGCTTGCAGGCAATCGCCATCGCTGCCCAGCAGATCGCAGGCGGCATGGCCGACATCTGCGTGGCGGGTGGGGCCGAGAGTATGTCGCGGGTCTACACAAATTGGAAAGTAGCGCCCAACCCCACCCTTATGCAAAGCGCGCCCGCCCACTACATGGGCATGGGCCACACGGCTGAAGAAGTGGCCCGGCGCTTCGGCGTCACCAGGGAGGAACAGGACGCATTCGGCCTGGAGAGCCACCGGCGTGCGGCGGCGGCCATCAAGGAAGGCCGCTTCGAGGACGAGATAGTGCCCGTCGAGTTCAAGTGGTATGCTCTCCAGGATGGCAAAGCCGCCGAGGAAGAGGTCAACTTCGTTATAGACGAAGGTGTGCGCTTCGATGCGAGCCTGGAAGCCATGTCCAAGTTGAAGCCCGCGTTCGGGGTGAATGGCACGGTTACGGCGGCAACTTCCTCACAGATGAGCGATGGAGCCGCCGCCGTAGTGATCATGGGGGCCGACAAAGCGCAGGAACTTGGCCTCAAGCCGAGAGCGATCTTCCGGGGCTTCGTCGCCACCGGCTGCGACCCCGACATCATGGGCATAGGCCCGGCTCTGGCCGTGCCCAAGCTCCTGCAAAAGACAGGTATGAGCCTCGAAGACATAGACCTGATTGAGCTAAACGAGGCGTTCGCTTCCCAGTCGCTGTACGTGATGCGCGAGCTTGGCCTGGACCCGGCGCGGGTGAACGTGAACGGCGGGGCCATCGCGTTGGGACATCCATTGGGCGCTACAGGGGCGCGCCAGACACTCACCATAATGAACGAAGCGGCCCGCCGCAAGGCGCGCTATGGCATAGTCACCATGTGCATAGGCGGTGGCATGGGCGCTGCCGGACTGTACGAGTTCGTCAATTAGACAACGAACTGACCCGAAGGAGCAAGCAAATGACGATGCAAGCGGCGGGGACAGCCGAGACCGCACAAGCACCGACTACGCAGCAGGTGGCCCCACCCCTAGACTTCTTCTTGTTTGACGAGCTGCTTACCGCCGATGAGCGCGACGTGCGCGACCGTGTGCGGGCGTTTTGCGACCAGGAAGTTACGCCCATTATCAACTCTTATTGGGAGAAGGGCGAGTTCCCCTTTGAGTTGGTCCCCAAGATGGCCGCGCTGAACCTGGCGGGCGGGCCGATCAAAGGGTACGGGTGCCCTGGCCTATCCAGCATAGCGACCGGCCTGGTGGCCGCCGAGCTGGCCCGGTGCGATGGCAGCATGTCAACCTTCTTTGGCGTCACCAGCAGCCTGGCGATGGGCGCGATCTATTTCTGCGGCTCGGAAGAGCAAAGGCAGCAATGGTTGCCGCTGATGGCGAAGATGGAGAAGATCGGGGCGTTCGGTCTTACTGAGCCGTTGGTCGGCTCCGACGCGGCGCACATCCAGACGCGGGCCAGGCGCGCAGGCGATAGCTACGTGTTGAACGGCGCTAAACGCTGGATCGGCAACGCATCGTTCGCCGACGTAACGGTGGTATGGGCGCAGGACGAAGAGACCGGGCAGGTGGGTGGCTTCCTGGTCGAGAAAGGCACGCCTGGCTTCGAGACCCGCGTGATAGAGGGTAAGATAGCCAAACGCGCCGTGCTGAACTGCGATATCGAGCTTACCAACTGTGAGATACCCGCATCGAACCGCCTCGCCAACGCCAATTCGTTCCGCGACACCGCCAGGGCGCTGGCAAGCACGCGGTTCGGCGTGGCCTGGGAGGCTGTAGGTCACGCCACAGCCGCCTTCGAGATAGCGCGCGATTACGCTCTTAAGAGGCAGCAGTTCGGGCGACCCATCGCCGGTTTCCAGATGGTCCAGGAGAAGCTGGTGCAGATGCTGTCCGACCTGACGGCCATGCAGTTGGTAGCCTGGCGGCTCTCCAAACTGCGCGATGAAGGCAAGATGACTGATGCGATGGCCTCCCTTGCCAAGCAGAGTAACGCGGCGCGTGGCAGGCAGGTGGTGGCGCTGGGCCGCGAAATCCTGGGCGGGAACGGTATCCTGATCGAGAACCACATAGCGCGGCACTTTGTAGATATGGAAGCGGTCTACACCTACGAGGGCACCAACGAGATCAACACCCTGGTGGTAGGGCGGGAGATCACGGGTATACAGGCCTTTGTATAGTCGGTAGTCGGTAGTCAGTAGTCATCCATCGTCCATAACCTGTAGTCGTCACTGACCACCGACTACCGACTACTGACCACTAAAACGGAGGACACCATGCTTAACCTGGCGGTATTTCTCGAGGATAGTGCGCGTGAGGAGCCGGAGCGGCACGCGGTAGTGTTCAACGAGACCAGACTCTCTTATGCGGCGGTGAATGCCGCAGCTAATCAGGTTGCCAACCTGCTGGTGAGCATCGGCATCGGGAAGGGGGACAAGGTGGCCCTCAGTTGCCCCAACCTGCCTTACTTCCCGATTGTGTACTACGGCATCCTCAAGGCGGGCGCGGTGGTTGTGCCTTTGAACGTCTTGCTCAAGCCACGCGAGATCGCTTACCATCTGCAAGACGCAGACGCCAAAGCCTATTTCTGCTTCGAGGGCACAGCTCAACTGCCAATGGGCGAGATGGGCTACGCCGCTTTCCAGCAGGTGGATAGCTGCGAGCATTTCTTTTTAATCACGGCCAACCCCTCTGTGCCCTCTCCAATCGAAGGCGTGACCACGCTGGGCATGGCTTTGCAAGGCCAGCCAACCACCTTCGAGACTGTCAAGACCGGCCCGGACGACACGGCTGTGATCCTCTATACGAGCGGCACCACCGGCCAGCCCAAAGGAGCCGAGCTTACCCACCTCAACATGCTAATGAACGCGAGGTCGGCGGACAAACTGTACGAGCGCGTAGACCATGATATACACCTGATCACCCTGCCCCTATTCCACTCCTTCGGCCAGACCGTGCAGATGAATGGCGGGTTCTACAATAGGGCCACCCTGGTCCTGCTGCCGAGGTTCACAGCGGAGGGCGCGTTCAAGGCGATGGACAGCGCGAACGTGACCTTCTTTGCCGGTGTGCCCACCATGTACTGGGAACTGCTCAATTATCCGGAGGCAGATAAGTATGACCTGGCAAAGATCGGGCACAATCTGCGCGTCGGCATCTCAGGAGGGGCGGCTTTGCCGGTGGAAGTGCTGAAAGCGTTCGAGAAGAAATACGACGTGAAAATCCTGGAAGGGTACGGCCTGTCGGAGACCAGCCCGGTCGCCACCTTCAACCGCACCGACCGCCCAACCAAGCCCGGCTCCATCGGCCTGCCTATCTGGGGCGTGGACGTGCGTATTGTGGACGCCGAGGGCAACGACATAGCGCCGGGCGAGTCGGGCGAAATCGTGATCCGAGGCCACAACATCATGAAGGGCTACTACAAGCGAGACGAGGCTACCGTCCAGGCGATCACGGACGGTTGGTTCCATAGCGGGGATATAGGCCGGCGGGACGAAGACGGCTATATTTACATAGTTGACCGGCTGAAAGACATGATTATTCGGGGTGGTTTCAACGTCTACCCACGCGAAATTGAGGAAGTGATGATGACCCACCCAGACGTCAGCCTGGTGGCCGTAGTGGGCGTGCCACACGAGAGCCTGGGCGAGGAGGTAAAAGCCTACGTAATTCGCAAGCCTGGGGCCACCGCTACCGAGCAAGAGTTGGTCGCGTGGTGCAAGGAGAACATGGCGGGAAACAAGTACCCGCGTATAATAGAGTACAGAGATACCCTGCCGATGACCGCCACAGGCAAAATCTTGAAGCGAGAATTGAGGTAGGGTTCGGGAGGCAACGGTGCCACGTAACGCCCCACTTGGCGATAGCCTATTGTGCGCTAGATGCGGTGCGGAAAACTTCGCGTTTGCCTCATTCTGCCTGGCGTGCGGCGAGCCCTTGGGCGACTATTCGGACGGCCCTGAACCCTCAAGCGCCCCTGCTTCGCAGAGCGAGTTGCAGCGTCCCCCTGGCAAGCCGACGCCTGGCATCCGATCCAATCGGGCCGCATCCAGGTGGGAGACCTGGGCGGGGCTATTGGTGCTGGTGTTGGTTGTCGGCTACGCGCTTTATGACTGGCAGCGCAACACCGCGCAATCGGACGCATACCGCGCGGGTGCCGCCGCTGCCCAAGCCAGAGACTGGGACAAGGCCGTGAGTAGTTTTGATCGCGCGGGCGAACATTACGATGCCCGGCAAAGGGAGGATGAAGGGCGCAAAAAGGTAGCCGAGCGCAACCGCCTGTACGCCGAAGCGGTACAGGCATCCGAACGCCACGATTGGGAGGCAGCTATCTCCGCCTGGGAGGAGGTGCAGGAGATACAACCCTCTTATGCTGACAGCGGGGCGCGGCTGGCAAAAACAAAAGATGAGGCGTTAAGCTACGGATTAGCAGGCATCGTCTATTTGGTGGGTAGCGGTGGCCCTTCTGCCCCCGGCCTGTACGTTCGGGATGCGCTCGGTCGCTCCCTTCTCTTGCCGGGCAGCGACGGGCGTAGCACGGTTCATGGCGTATCCCCTGACGGCAACACCCTCGTGTACGACCGTCCCAGCAGCGATACCGATTACGCTCCCTTCCAGGGCGCTACACCGCAAGT
>JBBSGN010000176.1:0-6102 GCA_038254085.1 Chloroflexia bacterium
CCCGTTTCTGGTGGGGGCTGCCCAGGGCCGGGCGGCAGTGGCGCAAGCGTCATGCGGTCGAGCATTATGCCGACGTGGTGCGCCGACTGGGCATCCCTGTGGAGGATATACGCCTCCGTATCTATCCAACCCTCGACGACGAGGCACGCGCCCAGGCATGGCTGGAGCGATACGAGGTCGGCCCGGAAGAAAAGCTGATAGGGCTGCACCCCGGTGGAGAGGGGTTATGGGGGCGCAAGCGGTGGGGCGTGAAGGGGTTCGCTCGCGTGGCTGATGGCCTGGCGGACAAGCTGGGTGCGCGCATTTTGCTCATGGGCGGCAAGGACGACGCTTACCTGGCCGCAGATCTCGCCTCACGCACCCACGCGCACATTATCAACGCCACCGGCCAGACCACGCTGGGCGAGACCGCGGCGCTGGCCGCGCGGTGCGCCCTCTTCATCGGTAACGACTCCAGTCCACTGCATATCGCCGCCGCGTCCGGTACGCCGGTGGTGGGCGTCTACGGTCTCACCGACCCCCGAAGTTACCACCCTTGGATACCTGGCGGGGAAGAGGGAAAAGATTACGCCGTCGTGCGCTCACCCCTGCCCTGCGCCTGCCGCTTTTCGCTGGTCGGCGGCATTACCGTTGCCCAGTGGGCGCGTTGCCTTCTCTGCCCAGCACTCGAAGCCATCTCGCCGGGGCGCGTGCTGAAGGCCGCGCTCTCTCTTGTCACGAAAGAGGACTGAGCGAGTTACGAGTTGTGAGTTGTGAGTTGTGAGTTGTGAGTTGTGAGTTGTGAGTAGCTAGAGTAACTCATAACTCGTAACTCGCTCAGTCCTCTTTCGTTGCTGGGGGCGCTGGCGCTACCGTAGTCGCGGCGGGCGGTGGGACGACAGCCCCGGGAGCAGCCGGTGTAGCAGGCGGTGGGGACGGAGCAGCCGTGGTTGTGGTCGTGGTGGTCGCAACGGTAGTGGCGTCCGTGTCTCGCCCTTCGGAGGCGTCGCGGAACTCCTTTACACCCTTACCGAGCGAACTGAACACCTGTGGCAGCCTTCCTGCGCCGAAGATAATCAGTACGATTACCAGTATCAACAATAATTCGGGCGGTCCGAGACTTCCCATGACGTTTCTCCTTTCGCGTTCGGCTGTGGCACTAGCGTCAGGCCGGTAGGACTATTATACCACTGTCTATGTAGCGTAACCAGAACAGGCTGACATCCGGTTCCAGCAAGGCCCATGCGCTTGACCAGGTCTCGCAGGTCGGGTATCATCGAGGCTGCGAACCCAGATAAAGAACACAATCGCCGTTCCGAAAATAGCCACCGCCGAACACTGAGAGCTTTATGACAGCCAGCCAGCCACCAGAAGAGCACGAACGCACCGGGCCAGCAGAGCCAATCGGGATTACCATACGTCCCGCACGCCCCGATGACGCGGATAGGATCATCTCGCTAATATTGCAGCTTGCCGAGTTCGAGCGCCTTCCTCCGCCCGATGAAGACGCACGCGCGCGCCTCATCACGGATGCCTTCGGAAGTAATCCGCGCTTCGAGATCTTTTTGGCCGACGTAGATGGGCAGGTAGCAGGTTATGCCTTCGTCTTCGAGACCTACTCGACATTTCTCGCCCTGCCCACCCTTTATCTTGAAGACCTGTTCGTACTTCCCAGCTTCCGAGGCCGTCGTGTCGGCTTCGCCCTGGTCAAGCACTGCGCCCAAGAAGCCCTGCACCGAGGCTGTGGCCGCCTGGACTGGACTGTGCTGGACTGGAACAAGCACGCTATTGACTTCTACAAGCGCCTGGGGGCAAATCGCCTCGATGACTGGTGGCTCTATCGTCTCAACCGGGACGGCCTGCAACACCTGGCGCAACCGGAGGACCTCAGCCAAAATGGTTAGTGTCACCCACTGGCCGGGCGGCGAGCAGCCCACCGAGGTGGCCCTCGTGCAAGCCTTCCAGCAGGAGGGCTTGGCCCCCTACCGATGGTCCAATGCACCCGGAGACACCTACGCGGCGCACCAGCACGACTACCACAAGGTCATCTACGTGGTTGCAGGTTCGATCACCTTCGGCCTCACCGGGACCAGCAGGCGGGTGCGTCTCGGTGCGGGCGACCGTCTCGACCTGCCGCCTCACACCACTCACAACGCAACGGTTGGCCCTGAAGGCGTGGTCTGTCTGGAAGCCCACCGGCCCTAGTCGCCGGTCCTAGAGCGCGCCTTCGGCCTCTTTTTCGTGCAGGTCTTCCTCTATCGTCTCCCGGTCGCCCTCGGCCTGGCTCGGCTTCCTGGTCGGCTCCATGTCGCCCTCCGGCTGGGGCACGGTCGAATCCGTTATCTTTTGACCCTTGCCTTGTGTGCTCTCGCTCTCATCGGTCATCTCTAATCCTCCTCTAATAGCAACTAATCGTTATAGACGAAAGACGAAGGACGAATAAAGAGCCTTCGTCTTTCGTCTTTCATCCTTCGCTTGGTTATTGGGATCAATGCTCGGCTCTAATCGTCCACCGCTCCAACAGCATTCATCATACCATCCGAGCTCTACGCCTCATCAGGAAAATCGAGCCGCCCAACACCAAGCCGACCGCCACTGCCGCTACCGCCAGGGTCCAACCTGCTCCGCTCCCGCTCACATCGGCGACGCTGAAAGTGAAGCTACCGAACGTGCTGGCGTTGTCGTCTTCCGTCACGGCTGTCCACTTCACAGTGTACGATCCGCTCTCCAGCGGCGGCGTCTGCACCGTTATCTTCATACGGTCCGCCTTGTCCACCTGCGCTGTCACCCCAGCAAGCACCGCCCCGCTCGATGTCAGCACCTGTGCCGAGGACTGGTCCAGACTCAACTCTTCACTGAACGTCAACACAATCTCTCTAAGCCCAGGAGTGGTCCTTGCGCCGTCCGCCGGAGTGGAACTGACGAACTTGGCGTGCGCCAGCGCCATCCCCGCCCCAAGAAATATCACCGGCAGAAGCGCCACTACGCCCAAGATCGCCACATTCCAGCGCAGTCTCGTTCGCCTCATGTTCAGCATTGTAATTCCTTGTCGCCTTATGCAACCGAGGGTCTTGTAACAAAGCAGCACGCCCCAACAAGACCCCTTGTGAACAGTTACTTATGGCTGGGGCGTTCCCCCTGCCGCCAGCACATCAATGCTGGCATCGCTCTTCAAGATAGGTAATCCATCTCTCTCCACGTCGAACACCAGCAGCCATGCGCCCGGCATCGAAAGTGGCACTTCCGCAGTGTAAGCTCCTTCGCGCCCGGGGACGGGCGTCGCCGCCACCGGTGAGCCGGTAAGCCCCCGCGAAGGCTGGGAAGGCGTTACACTCAATTTGGCGACGTTTAGCGGCTTGCCCTCGCCATCAACCACATTCAAGTCCAGCCGTACCGTGCCGCTCACCGGGGGACTCGGCTCGGTAGACACTCGCACCTCCACCACCTGGGCGGGAGACGCCTTCAGGGCGGTTTCCGACAAGTCGAGCCGGAATGCCGCCTTCAAATCGTGCGCTTGCGTGCGCTGTACCGCTATCGTCAATTGATAACCACCCGCCAGGGTGAAGATCGGGCCGTCTACTCTCCACGTCTGCCGGTCGCCGCCCAGATCGCCTTGCCTACTGGTCGTATAGGACGTGCCGCCCGTGTCGAGGTCTTGCGGAGTGACCCTGAATAGCACCTTCGATACGTCCGTCAATGGCGACGCGGTCTTGGCGGTGCGGGTGATCGTCACAGTCATGCGGTCGCCTTGATCGGACGAGTGCGCGAGAAGTGACAGCTTATAACCGCCGGTCTCTGTTTCGGCCACAGCGTCCGCGCCCGTCGTTTGCGCGGTCGGGAGAGGGTTTGCCGAAGCAGCGGTCGTGGTGGCAGCATAGGTATTGCCGCTTCCACTTGGTGGGGCCAGAAGCGTCAGGCCGCCCGCGCAAACCAGCACGAGGCCCACCAGCGCGGTCTCAACGCGCACATTCCGCCTCAACTTCACAGCAGGGGCGGTTTCTTGCCCACTTGCGCCGCCCTTCTTGGTCGCGGCCTGAAGCCGGGGGCTGAGACGTAGCAAATTGACCGCCCCGATTCCCACCAACGCCGCTACTATCACCAGCTTGATCAACAGGGTCTGCCCATAGCCGCTCGCCAGGATAGCGCCCACGTCCGTCGAATGGATCGCCAGGTTGTATGTCCCGGTCACCGCCAGCGTAACCACGCTCAAAATCGCAAGCCTAGAAAAGCGCGGCACCGATTTGCCCAGGAACGCCTTGCGCTCCTCAGCCGATAAGCCCGCCACCCGGAAGGCCGGGAAGAGGGCAAGCGCCATGTAGGCCAACCCGCCCGCCCAGGCCGACGCCATCACCAGGTGCAGCCAGTCGCTCACAACCGGCAGGGGCACGCCAAAAACTCGGTCGGCTGCATAGGCGGCTGCGTGGCTACTCAACGACTCGGCGAGAAGCAGCAGCGAGCCTCCCGCCAGGGCAATCTCCCACAACCCTGAGCCACCCCGCCTGCTCAACACCCATATAAACAGCATCATCGCCATCAGCAGCACGGCGGCCAGCAACTTCACCGTCCAAGCGAACCCATACCGAGTCGAGGTCAGGAGCGTGAGGGCCAGGTCGTTGCGCTGTAACGCCCCCACCAGATCGCTCCCGGCCACCGTTGACACCTCGGTCAACAGGTCCAACCCCAGCGCAAGTACGAGCAGGCAAGCCGCCACCGCCCCGATGCGGGCGAACCTGTTGCCCACCGTTCGCCAAAGCGCCTCGCCCGCTCTACCTCTCTCCTCGGCGGTTGGCTCGACAATCAGCACGGTAAAGAGGCAGCCGCCAAGCACCAACGCGGAATTGCCGAGTATGAACGCCCGCAGTATCCACCAGAGCGGACCAGGATTCTCGCTGGCGCCCTCCGTGGGCGCGCTTTCGTCGCCAGCCAGGCCCAGTCCGGCCACCGGCTCCGGCGTGCCTTCGCTCGGCCCTACATGAAATGCGTACACGCCGATCGTCAGGTGGCCGTCAATGGCCGACACCACTCGCCACACCACCGTGTACGTGCCCGCACTCAGCGTCTGGGGCAGCGATGCAAGCACAGTCGCCTCGCTGTCGTTGTCCCTGCCTAGCGACCCAACCGGCTGCTCGTGCCGGGCACGGTCGTACAATTTGATGGTGCTGAAATCGAGGCTAACCGGCTCGCTGACCGCCAGGCGTATCTCCGTAGGCGATTGCGCCTGCGAAGAACCCGCCACCGGCGCGCTGCTCAGTAGCATAGCGTGCGCCAACGCCATAGTGGGAACAGCCAGCCACAACGCCAAGAGCGGCAACAGAGCCAGCACCCCCGTCCGCTTTCGGACAAAGGATCGTTTGGACTTATCGCGGGAGGAGGAACAACTCATATACACAAGGACCGCCAGCGCCAATACAAGCTACGCAAGGTGTTACACGCCCGCTCTACCCGATGCGCGGCCCAGCGCTGTCAATTATAACATCCCACGAGCAACCCCCTACCCACGCAAATACCTCCCGAACCAATCCACGGCCAACCGGGCGACCTCCTCAAGCGTGCCTGGCTCCTCAAACAGGTGGGTTGCACCAGGCACAACCCGGAGTTCCTTTGGCGCGCCGATTTGCTCAAATGCCTCTCGGTTCAACTCCAGCACCTCAGGGTCGCGGCCACCCACTATCAGCAGCGTCGGCGTTTTCACACGGTCAAGCGCCCTTCCCGCCAGGTCGGGTCGCCCGCCCCTCGACACCACCGCCGCAACGTCGTCCGGCACATGGGCCGCCGCCACTAATGCTGCCCCCGCCCCCGTACTCGCCCCGAACAGTCCGATGGCGCGCTTTGAGGTGTCGGGTTGGCCCCTGAGCCACTCAATCGCCCCCACCAGCCGCTGTGCCAGCAAGCCGATGTCGAACCGCAGGTGGCGCGTCCGCAGGTCCACGGCCTCTTCTTCGGCGGTCAGCAGGTCAATCAATAGCGTGCCCAGACCCGCACCATTCAGCGCCTGCGCTACCTGTCTGTTGCGGGGGCTGTGCCTGCTGCTCCCGCTGCCGTGCGCGAACAGCACGATACCCTCGGACCCGCTCGGCAGCGTCAAATCCCCTTCCAGTGTCACCCCAAGCTCGTCAACTCGCA
>JBBSGN010000177.1:0-6099 GCA_038254085.1 Chloroflexia bacterium
AGAGGGATTCTGCGCCAACCGCCAGCCACCCGTTGATAATGGGCGGCTGGCGGTTGGCATTGGGGGGGATACGTTTTACAACCACATAAGGCGTGGGCTATACTTGGGCGAGATGAGGTGGGTTTGGACGAGAATATAATGGCCGCGAACGCAATGGTAGCCGAAGCGCCAACCGACGTGCTTGATGGGCCGAGCCAGAGCGCGTCGGTGGCCGTGAAAATCGCGCCTCAGAAGGGTGGGTGGTGGCGAGAGGGTGGGCAGCGGCTTGACTTGGCGGTGGCGGGGTTGCTCCTGCTGCTGGCGTTTGCGTTCATGTGGGGTGGCCTGCCGCCGGGGAGGGTTGCCGCGCCAATGCCGCAGTTGCTGGTGTTCCCACCCTGGCAGCGCTACTACCCGGACCTCGCTCCGCGCATATCGGCCGGCGACCTTATTTTGCAGCAGCTACCGTGGCGCGAATGGGAGCGGCAGGAGCTTGGGGCTGGGCGGTTCCCGTTGTGGGCGCCCGCGCCGCTGGGGGGTTTGCCGCTCTTTGCCGACTACCAGCCGGGGGTGCTGTACCCGCTCAACTTGCTGTGGGTGCTAATGCCTGTTGGCGCAGGGCTGGGGATTATTATGGCCCTGAAGCTATGGCTGGCGGGGCTGGGGATGTGGGGCTTTTTACGCGGCATGGGCCTGCACCCGGTGGCTTGTCTGCTGACCGCACTCGGCTTCATGTTCTCGTCCTGGATGGTGAATCTGCTCGCATGGCAACTTACGAGTGTTTACCTGCTATTGCCCTGGTTGGCCTGGGCGATTTACGCCTGGTGTATACGGGGACGGCTTGTGGCGCTCGTGGCCGTAGCTGGGCTGGTGGCCTGCGCTATTTTCGCCGGGCATCCAGAAGTACTCTTCATCTTCGGAATTGTCGCGGTGATCTGGGCGCTTGGGCTGATCCTTTCCTCACCCGGTCGGTCCTGGGCAGGCAAGATTTCGGGGTTGGCGGTCGCGGTTGTGTTGGGGGTCGGGGTCGGGGTTGTGCAACTCTGGCCATTCCTGGAGGCGCTTGGCACAAGCCACGAAGCGGCGGTGCGCGCTACATGGCCCGAGATATTCAGCAGGCAGCACCTTGAACCCGATTTGATGCTCAATTGGGTGCAGCCGCGACAGGCGGGCCACTTCTTCGAGGGCGTGCTGGCACTCGCCTACTCGTTTACCGAGATGGATGGGTACGTGGGGTTGGTGGCGCTGGTTGGGCTGGTTTTGGCGGTTGCGACCTGGGTCAAGCGCGACGTGAATTGGCGGTTGATCCTGCCCTGGGTGGTGGCGGGGCTGTTCGCGTGGCTGGTCGTGTATGGTGACACGCTCGGCCAGGTGGTGCGGTCGTTGCCGGGCTTCAAAGAGAGCGTGAACGTTCGTTGGATCTCGATTGTCGCCTTCTCAGGGCTGGTCTTGAGCGCCTTCGGCTGGGATTGGCTGGCGCGGCGGCGTCCTCTGGCCCTGGCCCGCCGCGCCAGAAGTTGGCTACCGCGAGGCTGGGTAGGGGGTGTTGGGCTGGTCCTGCTGGTTGAAGGCTTGTGCTTGATGGCGGCACATGCGGCTGGGCTTCTGCCGTTGCCCGTGCTGACCGAGAAGAGCAGCAACTTTTGGCTGGTGAACGGGAATTACCAGCTTTATTGGACCGTATGGGCGGTTGGGGTGGGAATGGCGGTGCTGGGGGCTACGGTGTTGTGGATAGCGCCGTGGAAGGGTCGCATATTCGCGCCTGTCGCGCTGGGCGCGGTGCTGCTGGTGGATTTGTGGCAGCTGCTGTTACCGGTGAACGTCACCGCACCGACGTCGCAATATTTTCCGCAGACCAGCTTTCTGCAGCAGGTGAAGGCGCTGGTGCCGCCCACAGAGCGCGTCCTGGTGGACGGGGACGGTTTTCTGGCCAACAGCGCGCTCGTCTACGGCATCCGCGACTGGCGCTCACAGGACGCGCTGATGAGCGAACGGGCTTACCAGGCCGCGATGCTGCTCGACCCAGGGCTGGCAAAGAGAGGATGGGACGCCTACAACATGCTCTTGCGGCGCGCGCGTACCGAGGTCGGGCCGATGCTGGGGATGCGATACTTCGTGCTGCCCGTGGGCGCGGACCCCAACGTACCCGCGACGCCGGACTCGCGCCAACCTCAGTTCACGCGGCTCGCTTACAAAGACGGGCTAGGGCTGTGGAGGGCAGAGGGTGTGCCTGGCTTCGCGTATCTGAGCGACAATGTAAGCATGGCGGCGGACGAGCGCGAGGCGTGGGCATGGATGAAGGGGGCAACCTGGGAGCGCACGCGCACCTATCCAGCGGTAGTCGAGGGGACTGGAGCGGCGGTGTCTGGCATAAAGCGGGAGGCGGGCGGCGGCTCGCCCGGTAGCACAGAGGTAACGGAGTATAGTCCGGGGCATATCGTTTTGAGGGTGAGCGCCACGCGACCGGCGTTGTTGGTTGTCGCCGAGAGTTGGGACGTGGGGTGGCGTGCGCGATTGGACGGAGTGCCTGTGGAGTCGTTGCGAGCCAACTATCTGTCGCAGGGTATCGTGGTGCCTGCGGGGGCGCACACAGTCGCGATCGAGTACGCGCCCGCCTCGTTCCGCTACGGCGCTATCGTGAGTGTGGTGTCGCTGCTGGGGATTGTCTTGCTAGCAGTCGCAGGCAGGTGGTGGGCGCGAAGGCAGAACGGGCGTACAGTGGTTGAAGCAGAAGAGAAGATATGAATACGAGCCGGTAGGAGAGTGCAAGAGCATACACTGGCAAAATCAACAGTCGTGGCGGGACCGGAGGCGACTGTCACGGCTTCACAGGAGGCAGGCGCGCCTGTAATCGCTGGGCGGGCGGTGTGGTGGCGAGACCAGAACAGGCGCTTGAACGCGCTGGCGGCTGGGGTGCTGCTGTTGCTGGCGTTCGGCTTCATGTCGCCGGGGCTGCCGCCGGGGAGAGTGGCGGTCGAGATGCAGCGCGTGCTGATCTATCCGCCCTGGAAGGCGCACTTTCCAGAGGCGAACCCACACTTCGGCGGGGGCGACCCTCTGCTCATGCAGTTGCCCTGGCACTCCTGGCTGCAACAAGAGTTGGCGCATGGCCTCTTTCCGCTATGGGACTCGGCTCCTGTAGGCGGGATGTCTATGCTGGGGAGCTACGAGGTGGGGGCTTTCTACCCGCTCCACTTGCTGTGGGCACTGCTGCCAGTGGGGGCGGGCTATGGCATTATCATAGCGCTCAAGCTGTGGCTGGTGGGGTTGGGGATGTGGGGTTTCTTGCGGGCGCTTCGGCTGCACCCCTCTGCGGCGGGGTTGAGCGCAATCGCCCTGATGTTTTCCGGGTGGACGGTTGACTTCCTGCCCTGGCAGCTTACCAGCGTTTATTTGTTGCTGCCCTGGATGGTGTGGGCGATATACGCCTGGTGCCGGGGCGGGTCGGCCTGGTGGTTGGTGGCGCTGGCGGGGCTTGTGGCCTGCATGGTCTTCGCGGGTCACCCGGAAATGATGTTCATAGTGGGCTTGACGCTGGTGTGGTGGACGCTAGGGTTGGCGCTGACCAGCGCGCCGAAGCAGTGGCTGCGGCAAGTGGGCGGGCTGGCGATAGCGGTGCTGCTCGGGTTTGCGGTGAGCGCGTTCCAACTATTCGCGTTCATTGAGCAGTTGGGGATTAGCTATGTACATGCGGGGCGGGCCGCCGACACGGGACTGGCCGGGGCGTACTTGCGGTCCGACATCTTTATTTACTGGGCACTGCCGAGGCATTGGGGCTACCCACCGGACGGCATACTTGGCAGGCGGACCTTCTTGGATGGGAACGCTTACGTGGGGTCGGTGGCGCTGCTCGGCCTGCTGCTTACGGCGGTTGCGGGCACACAGCGCAAGCTGGCGTGGCGGGTAGTGGGTATATGGACCGGCATCGGGGTGTTTGCGGCGCTTGTGCTTTACGACGGGACGGCGGGCACGTTCATCAGGCAGTTCCCCTTCTTTAATCAGAGCGACAACGCGCGGTGGCTCTCGATCCTGGCGTTTGCGGCGCTGGTGGTAAGCGCGTATGGATGGGACTGGTTCGCCCGGTGGGTAGAGGGTAGGCAGATGGCGGGGGCGATTCGTTGGGGGCGAGGGGCGTGGTTCGGGGCCGGGGTCTTGTTGCTGGCGCAGGGCGTGATAATAATGGCCGTTCACTTTGCCGGGTTGTTACCGCAGCCGGTGCTTACGGAAAAGACCAGCATCTGGTTGGTGGTAAACGATGACTACAGGCGCTACTGGGCCATCTGGGAGATAGGGGTGGCGCTGGCCGTGCTGGGCGCGACGGCGTTGTGGGCGGCGGGCGGGCGGACGCGCGGGGCGGCGCAGCTAATCCTGGTGACAGTGCTGGTTCTCGATTTGTGGAGGATGTTCCAACTGGTTAACGGGACCGCGCCCGCCTCGCAATATTACCCCGAAACGAGCTTTCTACAGCAGGTGAAGCGCGCAATGCCCGCGACCGGCAGGGTGGTGGCCGAGGGGGAGGTGCTGCCGCCCAACAGCGCCATGCTATTCGGTATCCGCGATTGGCGGGCCGCCGACCCGATGATGAGTATGCGCGCCTGGCAGGCTGCGCGCGCCTTTGGCCCCGATTTCGACAAGAGTCCCTGGTCGGCCTACAACATGTTCTTCAATCACGTGAAAATGAGCGTGGGGCCGATGCTCGGTGTAGATTATTTTATCCTGCCGTCGGGCACTGATCCGAACTTGCCGGACGCGCCTGATCCGGGTCGCCCAGCCTTTACGCGGCTCGGCAACGCAGACGGACTGGGGTTGTGGCGGGCGGAAGGGGTGCCGGGCTTCTCATATCTGAGTGATAACGTGCAGGTGGTGGCCGGGGAAGCCGAAGCGCGGGACTGGCTACAAGGGATAACTTGGGAGCAGGCGCGCTCATATGCTGCGCTGGTGGAAGGGCCGTCCTCGACGGTTGCTGGGATCAGCCGCGATCCAGAGGGCAAGTCGCCGGGAAGCACGGACGTGGAAGAGTACCTACCTGGGCTGATAACGGTCAAGGCGAATGCGCTGAGGCCGTCGGTGCTGGTGGTGGCCGAAAGCTGGTCGCCGGGGTGGTACGCGACGATAGATGGGCGATCAGCCGAGTTGCTGAGGGCGAACTATTTGTCGCAAGGTGTAATCGTGCCTGCCGGTAAGCACACGGTCGAGTTGCGTTACGCTCCCGACAGCCTCAAGTACGGGTTGCCGGTTAGCGGACTGGGGGCGCTCGGCCTGTTGGTATTGGCCGTTGTCGCGGGGAGGAAGGCTCGGCGAGGTATTGAGGCGAGGTATCGAAGTATATAGAGAGTAAAGATTGGTTGGTCCGGCATCGCCCGACCGGTATGATATTTGCTGAGAGGGAATTAGTAGGGAGGTATTGATATGTTTGGCGACACCTATCGAACGATGGGCGCGAGCGCCCACGCCTTTCGGAACCGCACCGACGCCGGACGGCAATTGGCCTCGAAGTTGGAGCAGTATCGGGGCAAGAACACTATAGTATTGGCCCTGCCGAGGGGTGGTGTGCCGGTGGCATATGAGGTGGCGCGCGAGTTAGACGCGCCGCTCGATGTGTTTGTGGTGCGAAAGCTGGGCGCGCCCGGCCAGCCCGAATTGGGCATCGGGGCGGTAGCGCCGGGAGGCGTGCGGGTGCTCGATATGGAGACGATACGCGCGCTTGGCATTACGGAAGCGCAGCTCGAGCGTGTGACGACTGAGGAGACGGCAGAGTTGGAGCGCCGGTTCCGCGAGTTCCACGATGACCGCCCCATGCCGTCGCTGCGAGACAAGACGGTCATACTGGTAGATGACGGGCTGGCGACGGGGGTGACGGCTTATGCGGCGATCCAGGCGATTCGGGAGCAGGGACCGAAGGTTATCGTGCTGGCCGTGCCGGTGTGCGCGTTGCAGACCGAGCGGGCGCTGGCCTCCCAGGTTGACGACATCGTTTGCGTTGAGACGCCGGCCAACTTCGGGGCGGTCGGCCTGTGGTATGACAACTTTCAGCAGACCACTGACCAAGAGGTAAAAGAGTTGCTCCGGCGAGCGCACGAAGAGAAAGGGCAGGAGCGAAAGATGGGTGACGCGGGCGTG
>JBBSGN010000178.1:0-6094 GCA_038254085.1 Chloroflexia bacterium
ACAATCCGAATAATGGCGAAAACGAGCCCAAAGTACCCTGGCGTCCCGCTGCGGATCACCCCTGGCGACGCTCTCCCATTGGTCGCGCTCGCTTTCAATCACTCAAAGCCTCTTAGTTTGCAAAAATGTGGCGCGCACCCGTGAGAGGGAGAGGGACAGGAGCTCGGATTGGGTGGGACAACTGTTGGTTATTACGACTTCTACCTTCGGCATGCACTCGTGTGGGGTAACTCGCGCGTTTCATGTGGAGAGGATGTTTGTCGAGGTTCGGTCACGCTCGGGCAAGCGCCAATTCTGGCTCAGTCACCACAAAGTGGGTACCAGTTTTGGCCTCTGCGGCGCTCGACCTGACTTTTTCAACACGCTCGTTCGTTTATGGGACTCTTTTAGGAGTGCCGAGAACGTTCGAGCCTGTTGAAAACTTCGCAGTGCCAGCGTTCGTGGTGTAACAGGTATCGAGTTGTACTATCTCAAGCATAGATCCCGGTCACATCCGCCGAAGAGTACACATTCTCTGGTCGCTTCTTTGCTCAGCCACAACACAAATATTGGCAATGGCGGGCAGCATTGATCCTAAGCCTCCCTGGATATAACAGATGTATGTTGAGGTATTATTCCCAAGTCTTGACCTGCAATGCTATAATTGAAGCCTCGTGGGGGTAGAGGCCGGTAAGCAAATCGGCCATAGTGACGAAATAGAGTGCTTGCCCTCGCTCAACCCTCATATCACGCCGTCGGTAGCCGATCCATAGGACTACCCAGAGTGCTGATTGACCATCTATAATGTAAGGAGACGAGATTATGGAGGCGGTATCTTTACTTCAGACGCAGCTACGGCTAGCGCACGAAGTGCTTGAGGGGACCATGGCCGACGTAACTTCTGAGCAAGCTGATTGGACCCCACCCGGCATCGCGAACCCACTGGGAGCTAGTTACGCCCATACCGTGATGGCGGAAGACATGATAGTCAACGGAATGCTGAAGCAGCAACCGGCGCTATCGATGGGCGAGTACGCCGGTAAGCTTGGAGTGAGCGAGCCTATGCCAATGCCCGGCCCCGATTGGGTAGATTATGGAGCGTGGACCCGTCGGGTCCATGTAGATCTACCCGTTTTCAAAGATTATGCTCAGGCTGTATATCGCAATTCTGAGGACTATCTGGCCTCTTTGACACCCGATGATCTGGATCGCGCCCTTGACCTCTCTGCACTGGGAATGGGACAGCCTACTTTGGCATGGGCACTCAGCATGCTGGTGGTAGGCCATGCGAACAACCTGGCCGGGGAGATTTCCTGCCTGAAGGGCCTGCAGGGCGCAAGGGGTTATCCCTTCTAAGTGGGCGACGTCAGAATCCGAAATAAAAGCCGATTCTAGGAACTACTGTGGCAGCACCAATCTCCCAGTCGGTTATCTCTCCCACACTTATAGGTCGAGCGCCTCACCTGGCTGGTCTGGTCTATCTCTTTGAGCAGGCCACAGTGGGCAGAGGCCAAGTCGCGACTATTTCCGGTGAAGCGGGAGTAGGAAAGTCCCGGCTTGCCCGGGAGCTGATAGCCCATATCTGCCCTCAGCCAATGGGAGATAATCGTTCCCCTTATACCCATACCCGCCCTCAACCGTCGGTCCTACGGGGTCGCTGCTTCGAGCCTGACAGTGTGGTCACCTACGCGCCACTACTTGACCTGCTGCGTACTTTTTGCGCCGTCTCTCCACCGGATGTGATCGCACGTTATCTGGGACCCGCAGCGCCCGATCTGGTAAGGGCGCTGCCTGAGCTTGCCCACTCATTCCCCGACCTTGTACTAACTTCTCCATCGGACCCTGAGCAAGAGCAACACCGTATGTTCCAGGCGCTGGCGCAGTTCTTCTTTGGCCTCTCTGAGCTCCAGGTTCTCTTGATTGTAGTGGAAGATATACACTGGAGCGACGACACTAGCCTCGAATTCCTTCTCTATCTGGCGCGCCAGATATCGCCTCACAAGATCCTCTTACTGCTTACCTATCGCGAGGACGAAATAGGATCTGATCTGGCTCGTTTCCTCTCCACCCTGAACCGCGAGCGGATACCGGCTGATTTTAGTCTTGTGCCCCTCACGGAGGCGGAGTGTAGTGAGATGACCCATGCGATTTTCGCCCTCAGGGCGCCGGCCCCTGCGGAATTTCTCAAGCCTATTTACGAGTTGACCGAAGGCAATCCTTTTTTCATGGAAGAGGTCTTGAAATCGCTGATCAGGAACGGCGACGTTACCTACAGGGATGGTGCATGGGATCTGAAGCCTGTGAGCGCCTTACGCATACCTCGTACTGTACAAGGGGCCGTGCAGCAGCGCACCGGCTCCCTCACGCCGTGTGCCAGAGAGGTGCTTGAGATCGCAGCGGTCGCAGGCAGGCGTTTTGATTTTGAGCTTTTGCAGCAACTGACCGAATTTAGTGAGCACGAGCTGTTACAGTTGATCAAGGAATTGATCAGAGCTCAGCTGGTAGTGGAGGAGTCGGCTGATAGCTTCGTCTTTCGCCACGCCCTAACCAGAGAAGCGATCTATTCAGACATGCTGTCACGCGAGCGCAGGACTTTGCACCGCTCGATAGCCGACACACTTGAGCACATACACGCCCACCCCCTCGATACGCACCTCACCGAACTCGCTCATCACTTTTCTGAAGCGCAAGTGTGGGAGAAAGCTCTAGAGTATGGACAGCGCGCTGGGGAGAGGGCACACGCGCTTTACTCACTGCGGGTCGCCATCGAGCACTTCACACGCGCTATCGAGGCCGCAAAGCGTCTTGATCTCCCCACCGCCTCGTTGTACCACGCTCGCGGGCGCTCATATGATCTGCATGGCGACTTCGAGTCCGCTCGGGACGATTACATACGGACAGTAGAGAGCGCCCACCAGGAAGAGGAAGCTATTGTGGAGTGGCAGGGTTTGCTTGACCTGGGTTGGCTCTGGACCAGCCGAGATTATGGACGTGCGGGTAACTACCTCCAGCGCGCGCTAGATTTGGCACGGCAGCTCGAGGACCCATCAAGACTTGCTCAAACGCTGAACAGGGTCGGTAACTGGTACCTTAATACAGAGCAACCCATGCAGGCACGGCAGTATCACCTTGATGCGCTCGCGATCCTCCAGGAGATGGACGACCGACCGGCCCTCGCCGCCACCCTGGATCTCCTGGGTATAACGAGTTTCCTGGGCGGCGATATACTGGCGGCTGTAACCTACTACGAACAGGCCATAGCTCTCTTCCTCGCACTGGACGACCAGCGCGGGCTGGCAGCATCGCTCGAAACGCTCTCTTTGCAGTGCGCCGCCTATCCGCTGAGCCTGGTAGTTTGCCCCGCGCCAGGCTTGCCCGCTTGCCTGCGTTGCGGGGAGGAGGCACTCTCCATCGCGCGGAGAATCGGCTGGCGTCCGGGCGAAGCTTCGGCGCTGGGCTACCTGGGACATTGCCTGGGGCCTTTTGGCGATTTTGGGCGCGCTCTGGCGCATGCGGGGGCGGGGCTTGAGCTTGCATTGCAGATCGGCCACGTCCAGTGGGAGAACTCCGCCCATCTTGCGCTTGGGGGCATACACTCAGATATGCTCGCCCTGCCTGAGGCGCGGGAGCACTTCAAGGAAGCGTTGCGGCTGGGAAAGGAGATGGGCTCGCTTACGGTAATGCGGATCGCAGGAGGCTTCCTGGCTTCCACTTACGTGGCCGAAGGCAGCCTTGCCCTGGCGGAGACGGTCCTTATGGAAAGGCAGGACGACCCTTCCAGCGGGGAGGCGCCACGTACCATTGGTGATCGCTTCGTCATGTTCGCGCGTGCGGAGCTGGCCCTATCCAGAGGTGAGGCTCCCGCCGCGCTGGCACTGACCGGCGAATTGGTCGCGTCCGCCCTGAACGTCGATTACTGGGGCGAAGGGGCAATCCCGCGCATCTGGCAATTACAGGGCGAAGCCTTGGCGGCCCTTCATAGGCTCGATGAAGCCGAGGCGGCGCTTCTCGCGGCGCGCCATGTAGCAGGGGAGCAAGGTATGCGGCCTCGCCTCTGGCGCATCGTTGCGAGCCTGGGGAGGGTCTATCAAGCCCAGGGCCGGCGCCGGCAGGCAAGCGAAGCCTTTGCGGAGGCTCGCTCTATCATTGGAAGCCTGGCTGAAACCATTTCCGATCAGAGTTTGCAAGACAGTTTCGCCCGCCGGGCCAGCTCACAACTTCCCCGCCCCTCGGAATCATCCTCCCGCAAGAGCATTAGGGAGCAGTATAACGGGTTGACCGAGCGCGAGCGAGAAGTGGCCGCACTGGTGGCCCAGGGCAAGTCGAACCGCGCGATTAGCGAGCAGATCTTCGTGGGTGAGCGAACGGTAGCCAAGCATATAGAGAGCATACTCTCTAAACTCGACTTCCGCTCGCGGGCACAGATCGCGATATGGGCCGTCGAGAATAACCTGGTATATACCGGCGACTGACGATCGCCTGCTCAGAGACCAACTCACCTGTTGGATCTCGCTCACCCTCCGCTAGCCCCTTCGGCTCCTACCTGCGCTGCCCCTCCTTTGAAGTGAGACTCACTTCACCCTTCCTCTCCTGCCCTCTCTGCGCCCAATCTACGTACCCATTTCGCCGAATCTTCGTATTTCTGCCAACGTCGTGGAGCGCTAACCTTGCTACACTATTGGCAGTTCAGCAAATCAAAGATGCAGGCTGAACAAAGAAGTAAGCAACAATGAAAGGAGAAATTAGATGAGTACCGAGGAAACAGCAGCCCAGGACAACGCCGTACTTGCACGGAGGCTTTACCAGCTTTTTAGCGAAGGGAGAATGGACGAGGTTGCCGCGCTCGCGGCGGAGGACATGGAAACGGTACTGGTCCCCTTTGGCCAGACGTTCCGAGGGCGGGAGGGCTTCGCTGCCTTTATGAGTGGTTTCAAGTCAGCATTTCCCGACCTCAAGCTGAATATCACCAACCAGGTAGCCACCCGCGACTATGTAGTAAGCGAGTTTACGGGCCGGGGCACCCATACCGGCCCGCTGGCGACGCCCGCAGGTGAGATCCCACCCACCAACAAGGTTGTGGACTTCACAGTTTGCGAAGTATGGCGCATCAAAGATGGTAAGATCGCCAGCCTCCACAACTACCAGGACGCTGCGTCCATGATGCGACAGTTGGGGTTGATACCCTGAGGACTTGCCACGAGAGGCGGGAAACCAACTCAACTAAAGCTTGCTTAGCAGGCATAAGGAGAACAAAATGAAAAAGCTATTTGCATTAGCAGTGGTCGTGCTGTTAGCTGCGTTATATGCAGGGCCGGCGACCGGCTACGCCAGGGCCAAGAGTCAAACAAACGCCAACCAACTGGGAGCGCCTGCCGCGCAGAGTAGCAATCCGGCAGACGTAGTACGCACTTTCTTGGACGCGCTGAACCGCGCCGACTACGATACTGTGAGATCTCTATCCGACCCATCTACTCATTACCTTGCTGATCCCGGCACACCGTTCGGCTTCGACCAGACTATCGACCAGGTAATCGACTTCGCCCGCAAAGGTGGTGAGCGTTGGAACGTCAGCAGCCTCACCCAAACGGGTCCCGACGCTGTGGTGGTAGAGGCAAGTATAAGCTCGACGGCACTCCCGCCGCTGGCTCACCCGTATGGTGGCACGTCCACATGGAAGGTTACGAACGGTAAAGTGACAGGCTTTCTGTTCATAAGCTCCGAGCAGACGCGCAACGATCTGGCAGCCTTTGCAGCAGCTGCTGCGGCTACCTCACAGCCTGGCATGCCAAAGACAGGGCTGCCGCAGCAGGCATTGCCTATCGCTCTGCTGGCAGCCGGGTTGTCGGCCCTTGCATTAGGCGCTCTCATCCGGCGAGCAGTCTTACAGCAGAGGGGCAGATAATCGCCGCAACGTTGGCAGGGACTATCAAGGCGCGAACCTCACACCTATCACAAGGCGAAGCACCCGATACTGCGTGCAGACCAGAACCCTGAAGGTTGTTTATCTCCAGGGCTCTGGTCTTGGTTTTGGGCTTGATTGAGACGCTCTAAGCCTCACTGGGGAGATTGTGTGACGCCAGTTCTGATACTTCCGTTCTTCATCTCTCAGATCATG
>JBBSGN010000179.1:0-6073 GCA_038254085.1 Chloroflexia bacterium
CATGATCTCCATCACACGCCTGGCGCTGCCGGCAGCACCTTGCACGCTGGACGATGTATACATGAGAGATTCGAGCGGCCCGTAGAGGGAGGAGAGGTACGACAGGAAGACGATTATGCTGCCGACGGTGAGGCTCCCATGCATCACGTGCTGAGCCCCTACGTAGATAATGCCCGCCGTTCCGAGGGCCGTTACCGACCCGGAGAGGAATTTGAACTGCAATTGCAGGCGCGTCGTGTTCATCACAGAGGTGAGTATGGTACCGGTCGTGGCCAGCAGCCGAGCATCGGACCGCGCCTCGCCGGCATACGCCTGCACAGCGGGTATTGCCGCCAGGGTTTCCTCCACCACACTGTACATCTGCCCCTCGGCCTCCTGCTGAGCATAACTGTAGCGCATCATTGGCCCTGCATAGGCTCGCAGAGTAACGACGAGGGCGGGCACTGTCAGGAGGGACAAGAGCGTCAGCTGCGGGTCCATGCTCCACATGATGGGGAAAACCGCAGCTATGCCCAGCAAGGCCGCCAGCATCGGGAAGAGAGCGTCTTTCACGATAGCGGACACACTGCCGCTGTCGGTCGTCACCCGGCGTACCGAGTCGCCAACAGAATTGTGCCGGTGGAAGTTGAGCGAGAGGCGCTGCAGATGGTCGAACAGGTCCGCCGCCAGGTCGTATACCATGCGCTGCCCGAAGCCTATATTTGTATAGGCGGTGGCCACTTTCAGCAGCCAGCCCCCTAGGAAGAGCGTCAGAGTAGCAGCCACCGTCCAGATGAGCAGTCCATCGTTTGTAGAGGCACCGGGCAGCGCCCCGGCGATGACAGCTACAGAAGAGGGTAGAGGATTGCTGCCTAATACGTTGTCCACCAGGATCTTCATCGGCCAGGGTTTGAGCACGTCGAGGCCTACGCTCAGGATCACTGTGCTCAGCATGGCCAGCAGTCCGGGCCACCGACGCAGGGCATACCTGAGCATCCAGGCACAGACCGCGAGGCTGTTCGGAGGCTTTCTTGCAGGTCGCACGCCCGCCGCGCTCACCGGGCAGCGTCCTCCTTTACTGAGTCTGTGCCTGACTGCATACGATGTAGATCGGCGTACCGGCCGCCAAGTCCCATAAGCTCCAGGTGGGTGCCCTCCTCTACCAGCTTACCACCTTGCAGCACTAGTATCCGGTCGGCCTCGCATACTGTCGATAGGCGATGCGAGATGATAATGGTAGTCATGCGCTCCGGGGCGCTCCTGCAGGTGCGAAACTCCTTTATAGCCGCGACCAGCTTCTGTTCGGTCTGCGAGTCGAGAGCGCTAGTCGGCTCGTCCAGAATCAGCACGGGTGCGTTTTTCAGGAGCGCCCTGGCGATTGAGAGACGCTGGCGCTCGCCACCGGAAAGCGTTGCGCCACGCTCCCCAAGTAGAGTGTGGTAGCCCTCCAGCAGCTGTTCGATAAATGAGTGAGCGCCTGCTGCCTCTGCCGCTGCCCTGATCTCGGCATCAGTGGCGCCGGGCCGTCCGTACCTTATATTTTCCAGAATGCTAAACGGAAAAAGGAAAGGCTCCTGGAGGACCAGTGCTATCCCTCGGCGCAGGCTCTCAAGCCCCACGTCACGTATATCATGCCCATCTATTTTCACACTTCCTCGCCACGGGTCGTACAGGCGCGCGATCAGGCCGGCCAGCGTGCTCTTGCCGGCGCCGGTCGCGCCCATAATCGCCACTGTCTGCCCCGTCGCAATCTCAAGCGAAAGATCATGGAGCACAGGTCTATCAGGCTCGTAGCCGAAGCTGATGTTGCAGAGAGAGACACTACCCGTGATACGAGGGAGTGGCGCGGCGCCCGGCTTGCTCTTAATCTCCTCCACTGAATTTAGAACCTCAGCGACACGCTCCGCACTGCCGGCTGTCTCCTGCACTGTCCTGTAGGTGGCGGCAAGCGTCCTGAACTGAGACTGCAAAACCCCCAGGTAAGAAACGAACACCAGCAGACCACCTACGCTGAGCCTGCCTGCCAGCACCTCGTGCGCGCCGGTCCAGAGGACGAGGGCCGCGCCCAGGGCACTTATCAGCCCGGCTCCCAGGTTATAGAGGTTGGAGGCAAAGGCGCTCCTTTGCTGGGCACGGATTGATCTCTCGATAAATTCTCTGAAGCGGCGGTGTTCGTGTTCTTCCCGCGTGAACGCCTGCACCACCGAGATACCGCTCAGGGTTCGCTGGACGTGAGCCTGTATTCGGCTCTCGATGCGACGTCTCCTCCTGCTTGCTGCCTTGACGCGCCACCCCAGCAGGAGAGCAGACGCTAACATGAAAGGTGCCACCAGCAGCGAGAGCATCGTGAGTGGTAAGTTCATCGGCAGCATAACTGCCATGATAGTCACGGTTGTAACTAGCGCGTGGGCAGGTGCAAAGATCACGGTATCAGCTATCGTGTAGACCGACCACGCGTCCGTAGTGATGCGGCTCAGCGAATCGCCCACGGCGTTGCGGCTATGGAAAAGTAGCGAGCGCCGCTGTATCCGAGCGAACAGATCACTCGCCAGACGGTACACCATACCGTGCCCGATCCGCACCCAATTGTAAGTGAGCAGCGAGTCGAGCAGAGTAGTGCCAAGAAATACCAGCAGACCGCCCAGCATGACCCAGAGGAGCAAACCGCCCTGGCTCTGAGCACCGGGCAGATAAGCGGCGAAACTGCCCGGTATGCCTCCCAGGGGCTGCGCCCCCAGTACATTATCCACCAGCACCTTCATTGGCCAGGGCTGTAGCAGGGTAAAGGCAGTGCTCAGCACAGTTAGGACAAGTATGAGCAACCAACCCCGCCACAGAGGCAAGGCATAGCTCAGCAACAGAAGGTATGTCCCACGCCGTGCCGGTTTGCCCGACCTGCTAAGATAGACTCCGGACGATTGCAGCACCGCCTGCCTGAGTGTGCCAAGGCCCACTCCGCACTCGTAGAAAGTACGCCCGGCGAGGAGCAAAGCTACACCCCACAGAGCGAAGGCAGCGAGCGGTGCCTTGTTCAAAGTGGCGCCCACGGCGAGCGAGGCGAAAAGCAAAAAGGCCCATAAACCGCTCCGTTTCAGCACGGGCCATGCGCGAAACCTCGCTAACTGCCGTCCCCCGGCGTGCTCTTCTATGCCCATGAGTAAACGTGCCGATCCCAGGATACCGCCCCGGGCTTCCAGGTCCCAGCGATCGAAATCACCACCGCGCTTCACGACGCCACCATTTGCCCTGATTTTCTCTTCCACCTCTTCAAGCCAACCTTGGGGGGCTTGCCAATCCTCGCGCCATACTGACATATTACTCGGCCACGGCATACGCACCTTCGGTCTTACCCTGCCTGGTCGACGCCAGGGGGTGAGGCCGTGGGCAAAGCGTCCTGCCAGGCGCGCAAGAGGTTGTATGAAGTGTAACAAGAAGGTAAGAGCGCGCAGCGGTATAGAATGCAGGCGCCGATTAGACCCGGTTGGGAAGCTTGCGCGTGCAGCACCCAAAGCTGCCTGAGCGAGAGGAGCAGCTATTGCCGACACAAGAAGTGGGAGCACGAACAAAAGAGGCGTCCAGGCGAGGCCAAGAGCCGCGAGCAAAGTGAGAAGCCCTATCAATGCGTACCACTCGGGCATTGCCAGGAGCGCGGCGATCCCCGCCGGCGATCCGTAAACGGACTGGAATGGAGCGCTACCCCAGGTGCCGCTATAGATACGCTGACGGGATCGCCCCAGTATTTGCGCTAGCCCATCGCCATACAACTTACCCGCCCATACGATATGGCCCGCTGCATTATATTTGTGCGGCCATTTCTTTTCGAGTAGCGCCTCGGCACGGCCATATCCAGTTTGCTGCCGCCAGTAGGCACGCACCGAACCCCGGCGATGATGCCAGACCAGCGCTGCCGGGCTAAAGCCGATTCGCCATCCACGCTCCTGAAGACTCCAGCAGATGTCGACATCGTCTCCTGCAGTACGAAATCGGGGGTCAAACCCTCCCACAGCCAGCAAGGCTGATTTGCGAAAGGCCATATTGCAGCCTGGTATATGCTCGGCTTCGCGATCGTTCAGTAGCACGTGATTAGGGCCGCCCGGCGAGTTGGCGACGCACAGGGCGGTAGCGTTACTTCGTGACGGGGATAGGTTGGGCCCACCTACACCTACGTAGTCGGTCGAGAGGAAAGTAGCAGCGAGGTAGCGAAGCCAATGGGGATCGGGTCGGGCGTCGTCGTCCGTGTAGGCTACTATCTCGCCCGCCGCGGCCTCAAGCCCTGTGTTGCGGGCGCTGCTCAGACCCATGTTCCGGGTCCTTATCACTCTGAAGCCGTACTCGCTGGCGATGTCCGCTGTAGCGTCGGTGGAGCCATCATCAACGACGATCACCTCGTAGAGAGGATAGTCGAGTTCGATCAAGCCTTCACAACAGTCGCGCATAGTGCGAGCACCGTTATGGCTGCACACCACGACCGAGATGTTCGGCCAGTGTCGGTCGGCGATGTCGGCGGGGAAAGGCACTCTTGCGAACGCCTGGGTGACAGCTTCGAGGGCCGGTTTGGGCTTGTGATGGCGGTCGGTCAGCCCGAAGTCCCAGCCATCGACGTCGTGCCCGCCACGATGCCACTCGTCGGTCCAGGCGAAGACAAAAGCTCCGGCGCAACCTTCCGCGAATGTGCTTTCTATCTGCCACGCAAGCGTCTCTGCCTGCTCGGCTATACCATGGTGCAGGCTGTCCAGGCCGATCTCAGACATCACCAGAGGTCGGTCCCCGGCCAGATTTTGCAGGCGCGCCAGGTAGCTTTCCAGGCGATCCCGGCTCTCCAAATAGACATTGAAGCTCACAAAATCGAGGAAAGGAAGCTCCAGGTATTCCGTAGTGGGGTAGTTTACATATGTGACGAGTCCCTCGGGATCTTCTTGCTTTGCAGCCCGGTAGAGTCTCCTGAGGAACCGTTCGACCCTCCGATGGCCGTACCAGCGCACCATGCTCGCGGGGATCTCGTTCCCGATAGAGTAACAGAGCAGCGCGGGGTGGCCGGCGCAGGCGCGCACTCCGTCCCGTACGCGTTTCTCGATTCGGGCTCTGACGCCCCTCCCTTCCAGGAAGGCAATATGCTGCTCCCATGGTATACCCACCATCACGTACAAACCGTGGCGGCCTGCCAGGTCCAGGAGCCAGCGCGTGGGGACAGTGTAGAGACGTACCGCATTGATGCCGCTTTGGGCCATCATCCGGAAATCTTGCTCGGCCTGTTCGGGCTGCCCGTACTCGTTGCCTGAAGAGTCGGGGCGGAAGGTGCCGTATGTTACGCCGCGCAAGTAGAGTTTTTGGTCGCCAAGGTAAAAGAACTTGCCGAGCGCGCGTGGTCGCGGCCGCGCTCCGGGCAAGGGCGTGGAGGGAGATATCAGGTTACTTTGCGCTTGGGTGGTTTGGCTCATGGGCGGCACGATCGGGCAGGAAGGATTCTGCCGAATGGATGACTTGCTGCGCCGTCGCCCGGCGCGCTCAGTATACATTGTTGTGATGCGCCCACGTAATCTATATTGAACAGCAGATTATATCTGACAGTTACTCTATTTGGCAAGATTTATGGTAGTGTTGCAACAATCGTCCAGGCCACAATATAGGGTATGTCAATGGAGCCAAAGGCTACTAGAGCTAGTAGCGAAACCGCCCATTAAACGATTGCTGCAACACTACCCCTTCGCCTAATCTCAGCAGCCGGTCCAGGCACTCTTCGCGGACGGAGCGGATCCATCTCTCGGCAAACGCATTCGCCTCAGGGCAGCGGTACGGTGTCAGTATAGTCTCGATGCTCTCGGAAGTGAACACGGTATTGAATGAGGAACTGAACTTGGTGTCCCGGTCATGGATTAAAAAGCGTATTGGTAGCTCCCCCTCTCCATGTTGCTTGTCCTCGATGTCCCAGATGAGGTTGCGTGCTTGTTGGGTAACCCAGGCAGAGGTAGGATGGGCTGTGCAACCGGCGAAATGAACCCGACGAGTACGGAGCTCTATGAAGAACAGGACGTAAAGGGTTTGAAGATGTATGGTCTCCACCGTGAAGAAATCACAGGCGAGGAACTGGTTGGCC
>JBBSGN010000180.1:0-6072 GCA_038254085.1 Chloroflexia bacterium
ACTGTACGATGTGTGGTGGCGCCTAGCCGGCCGCCCCAGTGTATCGCAGCCACTCTCACCAGGATTCTATCTATGGCTTGCACTCTCTTCACGAGCCTTTTCCTGGGTGCCTTTATTGATGACGGCTGTACTCAGTTGGCCGCTGTCGCTGTTGCGCCTGGGGTCTGCTCTCATTCTGGCCTCCTTGCTTGCTATACTCGTCCCACACTCGACGGCGAGTGAAGGATTGGCACGCGTCGCCGCCCTTGAGGTGAATACTTCGTCGCTGCCAGTGGCGGTATCGGCGTCCTTGCCCAGAGAGTGGTGGCGATTGCTTACGCAGCGCTTTGCGAAAAGCAGCGATCAGGCATTGCTCGGGATGGTTCTTGGTGGGGTGATAGCCGGCCTCACATCTAGCGTTTACACTCTGTTCAAGTCTGGATTCCCCACTCCAATCGCATATCTGTTGGGGCCACCTCTTGGTACACTGACGGTGCTGACGCCGGGGGCAGATGCTCCGCTACTGGCGGCGCTGCAGGTAAGAGGAGCCGAGAGCCTGGCTATCGCTTTGATGCTTGGCATCTCTGTGGCGCCCCTAGGTCTGGTACGCCACGTAAAACGCTTGTACGGTCTCAGGACGGCTGGAACTTACGTCGCAGTTGCCTGGTTACTGGCCGCAGTAGCCGTTTGGGCGCTCGACTCGGTGATAAGTTCAACCGGGATAGGTTAGGGACAATCTAGCGTGATCCCCTTTGCCGCTTCGGAAAAAGATCTCCTCGTTACTAGGCGCAACTCGTCTCTTTTGACTTCCACCATGCTTGGAAACCAGGAAGCAAACACAACAAACTCCAGGTTCGGTTGCGCTGGGGGCGCAACTATGTTAGTATATGAGCAAAGGTTCAAATAGAGTGTGTTAGAGGGGCGTTGGTGGCATGGCAAGCAGAGACGCGCTGATAGCTATCAGTCCCGAAGCGGTGGCGGCGGCACGGGCGGCGGCGTTACCCGAAGAACTCCTGGCAATAGTGGTCGAGACGTTCGAGGCACTCGCTGACCCCACGCGAGCCCGCATTCTCTATGCGCTCACTCACCGGTCCCTATGCGTGCGGGACCTGGCGGTGCTTACAGGTGTGTCACAGTCGGCGGTCTCCCATCAACTCAGCTTCCTGCGCATTCGCCGCCTGGTCACGTCCCGCCGGGAGCGGAACGTTATCTACTATTCGGTGGACGACCAGCATGTAGCCACGCTCTTTCGTGAGGCCGAATATCATGCCGATCATGTGCGCGGAGGACTGCCGGATCATCCTTAGCCCCAGGCGGCAACCTGGGTAGGGACAGGATCGTTCCCCCTACTCTCGGATACGTGTTAAGCGCAGGTACCTGGAGCTCCGGCAAATGAGCAGGTAACCCGGCGACTGGCAACCGGAGGAGTTGCAAATGGCACAAGGCGAGCACAGCAAGCACAGCAATGAAGCAGCACCCGACCCCGCGAGCGACGCCAGCCACGGCCACGATCATGATCACGATCACTTGTATAGTGAAGAGCACGAGCATGGCCGTTTTGAGTGGCTGAAAGAGTTGCTCCCGTTCGGGCACGGTCATAGCCATAGTGAACAGAACGTTGACACCGCCATGGAAACGAGCGCACGCGGCATCTGGGCGCTGAAAATCTCCCTGCTGGGGCTAGGTGCCACCGCCGCCTTTCAGATCGTGGTAGTGCTCATCAGTGGCAGTGTAGGTCTGCTCGCCGATACCATCCATAACTTCTCCGACGCTCTAACCGCCGTGCCGCTCTGGATAGCCTTCGTCCTCGGCAGGCGGGCGGCCAGCCGCCGCTACACCTACGGTTATGGACGAGCGGAGGACGTAGCCGGCGTAGTGATCGTTGGCATGATCTTCCTCAGCTCGACAGTAGCCGCCTACGAGAGTTACCAGAAACTGACCAACCCCCAACCAATAAGCAACATCGAGTGGGTCATGATGGCGGCTATCGTTGGCTTTCTGGGCAATGAGGGCGTGGCTATATTCCGTATACGCATTGGCCGCGAGATAGGTTCCGCAGCACTGGTCGCCGACGGCCAGCACGCCCGTGTGGACGGTATCACGTCACTGGCGGTGCTCTTCGGTGCCCTGGGCGTGCTGTTGGGCTTTCCCATGGCGGATCCAATCGTTGGGCTGCTGATCACCGTGGCAATCCTCTTCATCGTAAAAGATACGGCCGTGACAATGTGGCACCGACTGATGGATGCAATAGACCCGGAGGTTGTGAGCAGCATTGAGCGGGCAGCGGCCACTGTGCCAGGCGCGCAGGAGGCGCATGATGTGAGAGTGCGCTGGCTGGGTCACAGGCTCCAGGCTGAACTACACATCACCGTAGATGAGGAATTACCAACGCGGGAGAGCCACCGCATCGTTGAGGAGGTGCGCCACGCGCTCTTTCACGTTCAGCCCAAACTGGCGGTAGTCAACGTTCACGTGGACCCTTGCGCGCACGGCGGTGAGGACCCGCACGCGCTAACAGCCCACCACGAGCGGCCTGTAGTTGCGAGAAACGTACCACCCACTTAAGCGTAGAGCACCGGCATTTCGGAAGAAGGTCCAGATGCTGATTGTGGAGCCGCCCGGCGCTGTGCCGGTCATGGCGATTGCTGCCCACCCAGACGACATTGAGAGCTGGTGCGCGGGCACGCTGGCACGCGCTATTGACACCGGTGCCTCGGTTCGCCTGCTTCTTGTTACTTGAGGCGAGCACGGTTCGTCCAACCCGCAGATTGCTCCACGCATCGTCGCTGCTCTCAGGGAGGAGGAGGCCCGCGCAGCGGCTGAGCGGCTGGGCATAGCGGAAGTAGCGTTCTTGCGCTATCCGGACGGTGCAGTGAGGAATACGCGCGCGTTGCGCGGCGATCTGGTTGAATGGATCAGGCGCTGGCGGCCCCGCGTGCTCTTCACACACGACCCCGAACGCCCCTGGCCCCTTTACCTGTATCACCGCGACCACCGGGTGGCCGGTCGCGCCGCTCTCGATGCGGTCTATCCCCTGGCGCGCGACCGCCTGGCTTTTCCTGAACAGATAAATGCCGGGCTGGAACTGCACGTCGTGCGCGAAGTGTGGCTATTCGCCAGCAGCACCCCCGACTCGCTCGTGGACATCACCGCCGGTTTCGAGCGCAAAATCGCGGCGCGCCTTGCGCATGGGAGCCAGACTCCTGATCCGGCAGCGCTGGCGGCAGGTTGGCGGGCACGCGCCGCCGGCATCGGCGCCTCGGATGGCCTCCCGCTGGCAGAGGCATTCACTATCCTGCGTACCGATTGAAAATGCCCCGGAAGAGGCCCTCGTCGCTACTCGTGCGGGTACAGTCATCTCCCGATGCAATCACCCAGGGCTGGGTCCGCGGGCTGCTCCTGGCGCTGTTTGTTTCGAACGCCGGCACTGCCCTCCAAATCACAGCGCAAGCCTGGTTCGTGTGGGAATTGACGCGCAGCCCTTCGCATCTGGGACTCCTCGGTCTGGCCCAGGCCAGCCCTCTGTTGGGTATGCCACTCCTCGGTGGAGTACTGGCCGATCGCTGGGCGCGCCGGTCTATCCTGATGGCGACGCAGTCTGTGTTAGCGGCCTTGTCTGCATTGATGGGTGTGCTGGCCCTGGCCGGCACACTCTCACTCGGCCTGTTACTGTTCATGGCAGCTCTGCTCGCGGCTGTGGCGGCGCTCGATAATCCGGTACGGCAGGTATACCTGCCTGGCGTAGTAGCCGATCGAGAGCGAGGCCGAACTATTGGGTTGAATGCTCTTGCCTACAATGCTGGAGCGGTTGCCGGGCCAGCGGTCGCGGGCGTGCTATTACCGTTGGCTGGCGCCGGTTGGTGTTTTCTCTTGAATTCGGTTAGCTATTTGTTAGTGCTTGCTTGGCTGCTGCCCGGACCGGAGGGCCGGACGGTTCCCGGCGCGTCCATCGCGACCGGCCGGGGGCTGCGTAACGGCGTTTACGTATTCAGATCTTCCCACGCTCTCTCTCTGCTGGCACTGGTAGCAGTAGTGAGTCTATTGGGGCGCTCTTACCCGCATGTCCTACCAGTCGTGGTGAGTCAAATGTGGGGTGGGGGTGCAGGCGCATATGGGGCGTTGGCGGCTTTGCCGGGCATTGGCGCCGTCGTTGCGGCAGGGCTTATCGCCGGGCTACTGGGGCGGCAAGTTGGGCGACGGCGGGATAGAACGATCCTGACGGGATGGCGTTCAAGCGCAGTGCTGCTCGGCTGCGCATTGGCTGGCCTGGGCGTTGCGCCGCAACTGTTCTTAGCTGGTGCGGCACTGGCTGCTATCGGGTTCGCGGCGACAGGGACAATGACACTCTTGAACGTGGAGTTGCAGCAAACAACGCCCAATGCCGTGCGTGGGCGCGTGTTGAGCCTGTACACTGTGCTGGCGGCAGGGATGCCGGCCCTCGGAGGGTGGCTACTGGGAACGCTAATAGGCTTCGTTGGCTCAGGAATGGCGCTGGTCCTTGCAGGCGTCGCGCTTATATTTATGGTATGGCTGACCGAGGTCGCATTCGGTTTAGCGTACTTATCGGGCGTTCACACTCCATAGAACTCAGCTATGGAAGCAGCGTCCAAGTCCGGCCCCGGTCTTCGCTGATGAACACCTGGCTCGCAGCATTTACTGCGAGCAGCCGCCCAGGGGGACCTGCGCTCTCGTCGTAAGCCAGTCCCGCAACGCCCCCAAGGGCAGAAGCGCCTTCAAGCCTCTCCCAGCTGCCACCGGCGTCCACACTGCGCAAAAGGCCGCTGGCAGTGCCCGCATAGACGCCTTGCGCTTCCGGGCCGTCCAGCGCCAACAATGAGTAAACAGGTTGGTCCGCTACTTCGCCCTGGGTTGAGCTCCAGCTCTCGCCGCCATCCTTTGAGATGAACAAGCCCAGGTTTGTTCCCGCGTACAGAACGGGCGCCGCTGTCTGCGTTGGCCTGCTGACGGCCAGAGCGGTGGCCTGTACCGGGTTCTTGAGCGACTTGCCCTCTCCGGTTATCTCCCACGTTGCGCCGCCATTGGTGCTGGTCAGCATGCCCACCACCTCTGCCCAGATATATATACTTTTAGGTTCCTGTGGGTCAACAGCTAGAGCGTGGACATCCCGTGCCGGAGAGCCGGGCATAATTTGGCGCCAGTGGATTCCGCCGTCATCGCTGCGCTGCACGCCGATGCTATGCCCCGCAGCGTATACAGGACTGCCCGCACGTCTCGCCGAACTTACCGCCATCACGTCCGTCGCTTGCAGAGGCGCGCCTACCTTCCGCCAGCCTGCTGGGGCATCTTTCGCCAGTGCCTTCAGGAAGAGACCGTCGTGCGTGCCCAGCCACAACGCGCTGCTGTCGGAGCTGGGGAGAGGTAGTACATACGCAACATGCACATGGCCCTGGCCTGGCGTAGCCACATACTCCACACTCTGGTTGGCGCTGTTCCAGTACCATAGAGAGGTGGTTGCAGCAATTATCAACGCACTTATACCCGCCCATGCTCTGCCACGGCTGCTGTTACGGCCTGTATACACGCGTCATCATTTCACGCATGCTGCCGGCGGTGTCCCGAGTTGACCCTTCGCCGTACCAGTCGTGCAGATGACCCTCCATCTCAGTAATCTCAACAGACTGGCCAGCAATGATTTCGTGCGCTAGGCCTTTCAGCTCTTGATGCTGCGCGTTGTGGAGGGCATCATTGGACATGTCAATTGCAAGCTGATGGTGCGGAATCATCATTCTTAAAAACATTCGGTCGACGCTGCCCTGTCCGCTCATCATCCCCGACATCATCCCGGAACCCTGCCCACCGCCCATCATGTCCATGCTCATGCTCGCTCTCGGCGCGTTGGGGTACCATTGCTTACGCCATGCCTGCATCTGATCGATCTGCTGTTGCTGGCCCTTCTGTATGCGGCTCGCCAGGTCGCGCAGTTGCGGTCGCGTGGAGCCGCTTACCATCATGCGCGAGGAGATGATGGCACCCTGATGGTGCATCACCATCTCATCTATGAAGCGCAGGTCATATGGCGCTACGGGGTCGGCAACGCCCATGAACGGTCCTTCTGCCACTCCGCCTGCCTGG
>JBBSGN010000181.1:0-6052 GCA_038254085.1 Chloroflexia bacterium
ACTGCATGGCTGGTAGTTCGACCAGGTGATTTATCAGTCGCTTGCGCGCGCCGGTCAAATCACTGTTCCACCAGTAAATCGTGCCGTAGGTGGCAGGCTCGGCCCACTTGCGGTCCTCCTGCCACATACCGAACAGGCGGCGGCGCTGCGCGTCGAACGATAGCTTGGCCCATTCATCTGCACGCGGCGTGAGCGCCAGCGTGGGCTGCTCTCCATCTTGCTCGGCAAGCAGGCCCAGCGAGCTGGCGAGATGCACCACCATATCTATATAGTCGGACCCCGCTTTCATGTCGGTCGGGTGCAGAAAAGTGTCGTTGATTTTCTTCGCCAGCCTCTTGGTGATGCGGCTATCTTGTAGCGTAAGGGATAGCTCTTGCTCTGTGGCGGCGGCCAGCAAGGTTAGCAGGTCCCAGGGCAACTCGTAGGGCAGCCTGCTCTCTGTCGTATAGGGCGCTGAGGTCTCCAGCTTGGGCAACATGGCGGGCGCGATTTTGGAGGGGCCTGACTGCCTGCCACCAAGCAAGTCGGTCGGCAAGAACAGGTAGCGCCGGTCGTCCGCAAGCACGTCCCACACGACCGCGCGTTGAATCAGAGGCAAGGTGGCCGCCCGCAAATCGCGCTCTCCCCACTCGAACTCGTGCTTGATTTGCCCGGCTGTAGCCTTACCGCCCTGGCTCTCCAGGTAGTTAAACACCAGCTTCGACTCGGCGGGGAGGGGAGAGAGGAGTGCCTCGCGCCCTTGGCCGGTCGCCAGGAACTCGCTCATAACGCCGACAAGCTCGGACTTGTAATAGCGTGCGACCTCCGGCAGCCGCCAGGCCGAAGCGACCTTTTGCACCTGCTCCTGGGTGAGATTCCCCAGAAGGGTCTCAAACGGCTCATCGAATTGCGGGGGACGCTTGTTCTCCTCCATGACCTCGCGCAGACCCTTCGCGGCCTCTGCGGCGACAGAGACCACCCGGCGGCGCACGGCCTCCGTTGGGTTGCGCGCGCCCCATGCATACAGATTATCGCCTGAAGAAACGACGCGGCTACCCCGCACCAACGCCTCGTCCACGTCCACAAGGCCGATCCGCCGCGTGCGCTCAAGGAGGGGGGCCACTTCGTCGGGCGGTAAGTCGAGGTGGGCAGGCAGATCGTCAACAAGCGCGAGCATGTTTCGCTGGTTGAGGAGCCACGCTATGAACGCCCGCGCTTCAGGGTCGAGGTTTCCCCACGTGCCACGCACGGCGGAGAGATCAACCATCGTATGGTAAGCGGCGATAGCCAGGTCGTTGTGAGAGGGGTTGGGGTCCGACGTGAGGGTGCCCCAGGCGGCAGAAATCCCCTTAAGCTCATCGAGCGGCCTGCTCATTAACCGCCCAAGAAGGTTCTTCAAAAACGGTCCTCCTGTGCTGGACGCATTGCAGCACAATATAAGACTATACCGAATGGGCGGTAGCTTGTCAAATGCTTTTATAGACATTTTTTATATGCATTGTTAATCGCTCGCGCCTTGCCGGGCCTTGCGCTGTTGTGTACACTAGCTTTGCCGGTGCGAATCGTAGCGCGGGCGGGCACTCATGTGCGAGGGGGTTTATAGCATGGCTTTTCCTGCTCTAACGATATTGCCGCTCTCTGTAACGATAATTGGGGCGGCGTTTGCGATTGTCATTTTCAACCATTACTTTAGCACGCGGCGAAGACCCCATGAACTGATGTGGGGCATCGCCTTCCTACTCTTCGCGGTCGCAGCAGCGACGCAGGTGTACGCGGATGTAACTGGGGGATGGACGCCACTGCTTGGCCGTACATACTACCTCGCCGGTGCGGTGCTAAACGTCGGCTTTTTGGCATTAGGCACCATCTATTTGCTCTTTCCGCGTCGGGTGGCGAATTTGGTCTTCGGTATAGTACTCCTCTTAACCCTTGCCAGCACCTTCATAGTCTTCACAGTGCCGGTGGATGCCGGTGCATTAGCTATAAAAGGCAACGTGGATTGGAAGGCGTTCTTCAGCGTTGACACCACTCCTCGATGGCTGGCTGCCTTGTTCAGCGGCATCGGTTCGATAATGGTAATCGCAGGCGCACTTTGGTCGGGGCTCGTATTCTGGCGAAAGGGCATAATGAGGCAAAGAATGATCGGGGTATTCCTCCTTGCGGCGGGCACCCTGATCGTCGGTTTGGGCGGCACATTAAAAGGAGCCTTGCATAGCGACGATTTCCTCTACCCGACGATGGCCGTCGGCGTGGTGATCATGTTCATTGGCTACCTCCAAACGATCCGCACTTCGCCCGCAATCCAGGCAAGCACGGTGCAGCCCGCCCCGGAGCGCACACCCACTTCACACTGAGCCGTACAGGAAAAGAACTCACTACCGAGACGCAGAGGTCGCAGAGATTCTATTGTTTTCCTCCGCGCCCTCTGCGTCTCTGTAGTGAGGTTGTCAACCTCATGATTGACAACCTCCTACCTAGCCCATAAACTTACCGCGTGATAATTGACTTTCACGCCCATATCTTTTCCGACGACATGCGCGCCCGCCGCTCGAATTATATCGAGCGAGACCAGTGGTTCGCTACTCTCTACGAAAACCCCAGGCACAAGCTGGCCTCCGCCGAGGACGTGGTGGCCTCTATGGAAGGGGCGGGGATAGACCGCACGGTAGTGATGGGCTTTCCCTGGCGCGACGGCGGCCTGTGCCGCGAGCACAACGATTACTTGATTGAGAGCGTTCGCAGGTTTCCTAATAAGCTAATTGGCTTTGCTTGCGTGCAGCCGCTCGATGCGGGCGACGCGAAAGAGCTGGTTCGCTGCCTGGACGCTGGCCTGATGGGACTGGGCGAGCTTGGCCCCGACGGGCAAAAGTTCGACATGGGCGACAAGTGGACGTTAGACGCTTCGGCCCAGGTGTTGCAGCACTACGACCGCCCTCTGCTGACGCACAGCAGCGAGCCGCTTGGGCACCAATACCCAGGCAAAGGCCAGACCTACCCCTGGCGGCTTCTCGCGCTCGCTCAGAACTTCCCCGACCTGAAGATAGTGCTGGCCCACTGGGGCGGTGGCCTCCCCTTCTACGAGCTGATGCCGGAGGTCGGAGAGGCCCTTCGCAACGTCTACTACGATACCGCCGCGTCTACTTATCTGTACAACTTCGATATTTTCCTGTCGGTAGCCCGCATTGTCGGTGCCGAGCGCATATTGTGGGGCACTGACTTCCCCCTCCTGTCGCAGGCCAAGTTCCTGGCCCGTGTCCGCGAATGCGGCCTCACCGCTACGGAGTTGGAAGCGGTGCTGGGTGGCAACGCTGCCCGGCTGCTAAGGCTGCCAGCTTTAATAGTAGAGTAACAAGCGAAAAGCCCTCACGCCGTGAGGGCTTTTCGCTTGTTACTTTTTCTAATCACTACTTGTTGCCACCAGATGCCTGGGTGCTCGTGCTCGTGGGCGCAGCAGTGCGCGTGGCAATCGGCTGCTTCCCTGCCAATGTCGTTACAGTTGGCAGCGTGGTAGGCGAGGCAACCGATGTGGCAGTTCGGGTGGGGGTTACAGTGGCGGTAGCGGTAGCGGTAGCGGTAGCGGTAGCGGTAAAAGTGGGTATTGGGGTGGGCGTGGGCGCAACCGAGGTTACGGCTACGTACACCATCTTGCATATTTGCGCTCTGGTGGCGTTGAGGCCGGGCCTGAAGTAGGGCCGATGTTGGGGATCGCACGGCTCGTTCGGCCCCCCGCACTCGTAGCCGCTAATCACGCCATGCGACGAAGCGGTTTCGGCGTAGAGGTAGAAAGGCGATCCCGCAGGCACGTCGGCAAACGTGGGCGTGCCGGGATTAAGTAGCGGCCACCCGGCGGCCAGCACCACGATCTTGGCGATCTGCCCGCGCGTGATATTGAGGCCGGGCCTGAAGTAGGGCCGATGTTGGGGGTCGCACGGTTCGTTAGGTCCACCACACTGGTAGCCGCTGATTAGCCCCTGCGCTGAAGCGGTCTCGACGTACAGGTAGAACGGGCTGCCAACCGGTACGTCCTCGAAGTGGGGCGAGGGCGGGTTGACGACGGGGAAGTTGAAAGCAAGCACCACGATCTTGGCTAGTTGACCTCGCGTGGCCTGGTTGCCCGGCCTGAACGAGCCGTCGTTGTATCCCGATATTACCCCTCTGCTTGCTAGATAGTCTATATACTGGTATGCCCAGTAATTTGTCGGCACATCCCAGAAGCGCGTGTTCGCCACGACGATTTGCTGGGACGGTGCATTGGTGGTGCGCCGGGGCGGGAAGCTCTCTACGACGTAGGGGCTTACTGTGTAAGACTGGGGCGACCCGCTAGTGTTAGCCGGCAGATTGACGGTGGCTCGCCACGTGCCGGCCCTGTTGCTGCCGCTTACCAGGTCCAATATTACTAGCTGCGTGGTTGCATCAGGATATTGAAGTATGGCTTGCACGGTGTCAATTGGCGTCGAGTCGTTGTCGGAGGCGTCCACCTCGACCGTCAGCGCACCGCCGTCCCTGCCAAAGTTGAGCGCACTGTAGCGGACCGCGTTGATGACCGGCGGGCCGTCGGGTCCGGGAGTGGACGTGTAGGTCGGCACGGGGGTCATAGGGTAGGGCGTGTAGGTAGGTGGCGGATTCTGCACGAGCGATTGGAGCGCGGCCTGGGCGGGCCGGCCCTTCACTGACCAGAAGCGAAAGCCATCGCACTGCTGATACCAGGGAGCCTCGTTGAAATCGAAGTTGAATACGAACATCGCGCCCATCCAGGGCCAATACGAGGAGGCCCACCTGTAGGCGCGCACCAGGTAATCGGCCTGCTGTTGCGGATTGAATACATAGTACCAGTCGGGCTGCGGGCAGGGCGAGCCTTCAGTGGCCGGGTTGATGGCCCAGCCCATCTCGGTGGCCCATATCTGCTTCGCGCCGTCGCCGTTCTGCAACATGATAGCGCGGTGCCTCTCGGCCCGCCGAAAGACCAGCTTGGTAGAGCCTAGCGGGTCTGCCTCAGGCACCGATACGAAACCATAAGGGTGGTCGCTCAATATGTCAAAGTAGGGCGCCGCGCCCGCATCGTACATCCCCTGGATGAAGGCTATATCGTCGAGGTGGCAATCCGCCGGGCGGAGCGGTATCTCGCCTACTGTGGTTACGGCCCCTCCGATAACTATGGCGGATGGGTCGGCGTTCTTTATTTGGCGGTAGGCAGCGCGCAGAAGCGCGGTGTATCTAGGCGGATCGGGGCAAAGCCCGCCCCATTCCACGCTGGTGTTAGGCTCGTTCCAGATTTCATACGCTATCTGGGCGCCACCGATGCCTGCCCTTACGTGAGCAGCCAGGGCGTGGGTAAAGCTCCCGAAGTCGTTGGGGTCGCGGGGCGGACAGGTGTCGTTGTCTGAACAAGACGGATCGCGCGCCCACAGAGGCGGACGGCTGACCCGGATCAAGAGGTTCAAGCCGTTGTTGCGCGCGCTGTTGACAATATTGTCCACGTTGCCCCAATTGTAAGCGCCTGGGTTTGGCTCGGCGTCTTTCCAGTAAACGCCGTATGTCACCCACCGGAAGCCCATGCTGCGGACGACGCTGTTGTTGTCCAACAAGGCCACCCAGAACCCGTATTGGAGGTTGACTGTAGTGGGACCTGCTGGTTTTAAGGGGACCGGCGGGGGGGCTGCGGCACTTGACGATTTAGTGCTGCCGCCCACCGTCAGGGTGGCGGCAGCCGCCATTAACAGAGCGAATAAACTGTACTTTGCGAGAATCTTGGGGCGTGCGGAGCAGGGTTCTGGGGTGCGCAGAGCCATTACAGAGTGTCCTTCCTAGAGAGCAGGGGCCAATTTTAGGTTTAGGTGATAGCCGTGCATCTGTCGTGCCAGCCCCTTCATATCCTGTCTAATATAACGATTAACTCTGCCCGATGGTTGTAATATCCACACCTGATCCTTCTTAGAGCCTGTTATGAACAATAGGAACAGAAATTGATAGAAATAGGGTAAGGAACACAAAGAGGGATACCCCAGTGATGTAAGTGATGACGAATGGGGCTTCGTTGCCCCATACCTGACGTTGATTAGCGAAGATGCTCCTC
>JBBSGN010000182.1:0-6035 GCA_038254085.1 Chloroflexia bacterium
CACGGCGGGTTGGACACGGTTATCACGAGGCGCATCGTGGCGCCCGGCCAGCCCGACAAGGCGGACCAGTTCTACAGCTCATACAGGGCGTGGCCCAACTGGTTCATCGTGGCGTCGTCCTCACAGGTGCCGTCCGGTGGGCAGCCTGTCGCCCAACCGACGCCTAATCCTTAGTAGTCGGTAGTCGGTAGTTGGTTTCTTTATTTTCGACTACCGACTACCAGAAGTTACGTATTTTAGCGTATTGGGGGTTACAACCTTGCGGCGTGATAGCCGTTATAATATTGGTGTCGCACTACATATACTGGTAGTAATTTGATTTTGTGATGGTTTATTTATACCCACAGGAGGAGAAAAGTTGAACAGGCAGAGGCTCGTTTCATTTGGAGGGACTGGATTGCTCCTTGTCACTATGCTGCCGTCGGCGCTGCCGCAGGGCGCTGTGGGGGCAGCGGGCATGGGGCCGGAAGCGCCGTTAGCGCAGGACCAGCCGCCCGATACATCGTCTTTCCAAAACATCTGGAACCGCACCGATTCCCTGGTAGCTGCGGGGAGCGTGAAGCGCACCTGGTTCTGGGGGCCGCAACCTTTCTGGACTACCCGCGAGCTTTACGTGGACGACCCCACCGGCACGCAGTCCCGCGTGGTGCAGTATTGGGACAAGAGCCGCATGGAGATCAACAACCCCAACGGCGACAAGTCTAACCCCTTCTACGTCACTAATGGCCTGCTCACCGTTGAGCTTATATCGGGCAAGGTGCAGACCGGCAACACGACGTTCGAGGACCGCAAGCCCGCCAATGTCAACATAGCCGGTGACTTCGACGACCCGACCGCCCCCACTTACGCCTCTTTCGCTGGGCACGCTAACGCTGGCGGCGACCACCCCGACGCAAACAAAATGGGCCAGAAAGTGATCACTACCATCGCCCGCGACGGCACAATAGGCAACGACCCTGGTAAAGCTGATGTGCCTGGCATCGAGGTCGCCTACTTCGACGACGTTACCAAGCATAACGTGCCGAAGGTCATGTGGGACCTCCTGAACGCCCAGGGACAGGTCAAGAGCGGCAACCAGGTGGTCACCGAGGCGCTGTCTACCCCCTGGTTCTACGCAACAGGTCGCCCGATCTCGGACGCATACTGGTCTACAGTCAAGATCAATGGCCGCCCTACTGCCACTCTAATCCAGGCGTTCGAGCGCCGCGTCCTCACATATGTGCCCACCAACCCCACCGGCTTCCAGGTGGAGATGGGCAATATCGGCGCGCACTATCGCGATTGGCGCTACATGAGTCCGGGCAAGATGAACGACAACTTCCCGCTCAAGAGCCAGCATATCGGCTACGGCTTCAACGTGCAACTTTACTACACCGACAAAGACAAGGTGTTGCAGACAGCGCGCGATGCGGGCTTCAACTGGGTGCGCCAGCAAGTGGCCTGGCAAGACTTGCAGAGCGCCAACCTCTTGTTCAACTGGGGCGAGCTGGATAACGTGATTGATGCTGTGACCCGCAATAAGGAGAAGGTTATCCTCTCGATAGCTAAGTCACCCAAGTGGGCCTCGCCCAAGACCAACGGCGGTATGCCCTCTAACCCACTTGATTTCGGCAACCTAATGTACATGATGGCCCGCCACTTCAAGGGCAAGGTGCAGGCATACGAGCTGTGGAACGAAGAGAACCTGTTTGGCGAGTCTGGGCAGGCGATCAACGTGGCCCAGTATATAGAGCTACTGAAGTACGGGTATAGCGGCGTCAAGTATGCCGACCCCAACGCCGTGGTGCTGTTCGGCGCGCTTACGCCCACCGAGGTGAACAACCCGAATCTTGCTATAGACGACGTGAAGTACCTACAGCAGGCGTATGCCTATCAGGGCGGCGTTATGAAGAATTACTTCGATGTCATGGCTTCACACCCCGGCTCGAACAACAACTCGCCCGACCAGTTGTGGCCCGATAATCCAGGCACCGGGCATTGCCCACCCAAATATGCCGACCAGGAGGGTACTTGCTGGCGCAACAAGGCATCCTTCTACTTCAGGAGGATCGAGCAGCAGTACGCAGCGATGAACGCCAGCGGCGAGGGTAACAAGCAGATGTGGCTGACCGAGTTCGGCTGGTCCACCTACAACACCGCGCCCGGCTACGAGTACGGCCAGCTTATCAGCCCGGAGCTACAGGCGCAGTACCTGGTGCGGGCCTTCGAGAAGGGTAAGAACGACTACCCCTGGATGGGCGTGATGTGTGTGTGGAACCTCAACTTCTCCACGCTCGGCCTGCCCCCAGAGGACGAGAAGGTGCCCTGGTCGGTGCTCAACCCCGACTTCACCCCACGCCCTGCGTACACCGCGTTGCAGAATATGCCCAAGAACTAGAGCGGTTTTACATAACAACGAAACAGGCGACCCGCAAGAGGGTCGCCTGTTTCGTTGTTAGATATGCAGCTTCGCCGTTATTGCGTTCGATTGAGACCGCACTGCCCTTATTCACGAGCTATAGAGCCTATCATCTCGCGCAAACTGGTCCGATCCAGACGCTCCCGATAAACGGTCTCTATAGTTGTAGGAGTTGTATAGCTTATGCAGTAGCGTGTTGTCGTTCTTCGGGGGGCTTAACAGCGCGAAAACTGCGGTAAAGGGCCAGATCGTACACAATTTTGAGGCCACCGGAGAGGATGAAAGGCGCACCCAACAGCGACATCCCTATCAGCGTGCCGGTAAGGACCGGGGCCAGGGCGCTGGCTGCGGTGCGGGCAACCGTGGTGATGCCTGCCGCAGCCGAGCGTTCGTCCGGGTCCACTACAGCCATGGTGTAGGACTGGCGTGTTGGCACGTCCATCTGAGAGATGCTGAAGCGGGCCAGCAGTACGATTATGGCGAGGGGTAGATTGGGCATGAGTGGCACAATCATCAGCAGAACATTGGATGGGATATGCGTCCAGACCATCGTGTTGATAAGGCCGAAACGCGCAGCAACGCGGGCGGCTACCAGAGCGGAAAATCCCGCCAGGATGTTAGCCCCAAAAAAGATGCCACCAAGCAGGGCAGGCTCTACCCCGAAACGCAGGTGGAACCAGTATGCGATCAGGCTCTGCACCACGAGACCGCCCGCGAAGGCATCGAGCATGAACAAGCCTGACAAGCGTAGCACAACGTTGCGAGAGCGGTGGAGTCCGAACAAAGCGGTGGGACGTATTGACACGGTACGATTGTCGCTGTCCGGGTGAGGCGCACCTATCGAAGCTACTTCGGCCTGCCTGGAGAGGGCAAGGAACCTGAGCGCGAGCAACATACCCAGCAGAGTATAGCCTATTACAACCACGCGGTAGCTTTCTAGGGGTGTGACACCACCTTTTTGCAAGAGGCTAACAAGGCCGCCGCTGCAGAGAGCGCCCAAGGCAGTGGCAAAAGAGCCTGCCAGGTTGTACCAGGCGAAGATCGCTGTGCGGTTGCTCTCAGGGGCGGTCTGAGGCAGGATGGCCTGCTCTATGGACAGGAAGGGGCCGACCTCTTTATCGCTGGGGCTGATAGTGCCAATGATAGCCGCCAATGCCAGGAACAGTATATTGTTGGTCAGAGCAAAGACCGCTCCTGCGAAGACCATCAGGCCAGCGCCCAGCACCAGCATCCGGTGGCGACCCAGGCGGTCAGCAACGCCCGCTATTGCGAGCGAAATAATGGCGTCGCCAACGAGAGTGGCGGTGATGAGCAAACCGATTTGCTCGCCGCTGAGGCCGATCTGGGCAAGGTAGAGCGCGAGCACGACCGAGAGCGCGCCATAGGCGAACATACGCACGGCCCGCGTCGTGAAGAGCAAACGCCCATCCTGGTTGATGGTACGCAGGGCGTGCGTTTGGGGTAGGGTTAGCAAGTGGGTGACGGGGCGGCAGGGTAGTTCAAGACCTGCATGTACCTCGCACTTTCCCCGTTATGCGATTGACGAGCCTACTTATGCGTCACGACCATCGTTCCAATTGGCGCCCAATCGAACATCCACTTCGATGCGTCCACAGGTAGGTTCACGCAGCCGTGGCTCATCGGCTGGCCGAAGTTGTTGTGCCAGTATGCGCCATGCAAAGCGTAGCCTGAATAGAAGTACATCGTGTAAGGCACGTTGGGTATGTCGTAATGCTCGGCTCCCGTTCCGCCTTTCATGCGAGTTGACCGATACTTGGCGTAAACGCGGTATGTGCCCTCGACCGTAGGGTGGTTGGGCACGCCGCTGCTTGTCTTTGAGGAAAAGACGGGGGTCTGGCCCTCATAGGCCACCATCATCTGGGTGGTGAGGTTCACGTCTACCCACTTGGGGCCGAGTGGACCCATAGGCGGGGCAGGCTCGGACACGGGGGTTGCGGGCGGGTTGTTGTCCTGATCGTTGCCCTTCACGATGATCAGCACCTGGCCCACGTATACGTAGTTGCTATCGGGCAGCTTGTTGAGGTCTACCAGCGCGTCTACTGTCGTGCTGAACTTGGTCGCTATAGAGGACAGGCTGTCTCCCGTCTGGACCGTGTACTTGATCGGCTTGCCGGTGTCGCCGCTGGGGGGCGAATTGGCAGGCTGGGGCGTGGTGGTGGGCTGGGCGACGATAGCTGTGCCGGTGGGCGCGGGCGGAGGCTGTGGGGTGACGGTGGCTACAGGCGGTTGGGGCGCACCCACTCCAGGTATCGTCAGCACCTGGCCGATGTAGAGCAGGCTGCTGGGCGAAATGCCGTTGGCTGCCGCCAGCGCTTCGCGCGTAACGCCGAACCTGTTGGCGAGAGTAATCAGGTTGTCGCCCGACTGCACCACGTAAGTGCCGGGGTTTGTCTGGGGTTGTGGGTTGGCGGGTTTTGGCGTGGGCGGGGCGGGTGCGCTGTTAGGCGGCACGATCCGCAGCACCTGGCCGGCGTATATAGCGGTCGAACCGAGTCCGTTGGCTCGCATGAGGGCATCGGTGGTGGTGCCGAAGCGCAAGGCTATCACACTCAGCGAATCGCCCGGTTGCACGGTATAACTGCCCTGGCCCGACGGGTTAGGCACGGGTGCGGGATTGGAGCCGGGCGACGGGATGATTAGCAGTTGGTTGACGTAGATAGTGGAGCGGGAAGGGAGATGATTAGCGGCCACTATGGCATCTACGGTCACGCCATAGCGGGCGGCGATGCCAATCACTGTATCGCTGGGCTGTACCCTGTAAGTTGAGTCCGCGTACACACTGGCTGTAACAGGTCCGGCGGCCAGCGCGAAGGCAATAATACCAACTAGCACCCATCTTCCCCACGCATGGGCTACCATTGCAAGTCTATCTTTCAACGAGCATCCTCCGAGAATTACGCATCAACGGTTATCCACATCCTCAAGCACTTTTACCTGCACCTTACACATGATAGCACCCTCGGATGCCCGCAGTCAATAGGAGATTATGTCTAGTTTTGGGGGAGGACGGCTGATGCGAAATACGGAATGCCCCTGGACTCATCAGATTCTTAATTCCGCATTCCGTATTCCGCCTTCGAGGCTAGCGCACAGCAGGCAAGGCAGTTTCCACTTGCTGCGGGGCCATTACCACACGCACCTCGTGTTGCTGGCTGTCGTCTACGAGCGGTATCCTGCCGTCGGGCGAGGGCGCGCCGTCTACTTCGACGGAAGCGACGCCGCAGGTTGCGCCGTGCTTGTTTTCTACGCTGATGTGATAGACGCTCTTTCCGTGTCTGTAGGTGATTTCGAAGCCGGGCCAGTCTGAAGGTATGCACGGCTGGACGGTGAGGTAGTTGCCCTGCCGTCGCAGGCCGAGGATGTACTCGACGCCACCGCGGTAGTACCAGCTTGCCGAGCCGGTGTACCAGGTCCAGCCGCCTCTGCCAACATGCTGGGGGTGCGAGTAAATGTCAGCGACAATCACATACGGTTCGACCTCATAACGGGGCAGGTTCTGAGCATGAGTTAGCGGGTTGAGCATACGTAACAGGCGGAACGCATCGTCTCCATCGCCCATCAACACTTTGGCGATGACTGTCCAGATGGCAGCGTGGGTGTACTGGCCGCCGTTCTC